>JANPIF010000080.1:0-4552 GCA_031424845.1 Ferruginibacter sp. | reverse complement strand
ATTAAACAATAAGCATTGGATGTTGAGAGCATACACTACGCAAGAAAATGCGGGTGAATCTTACAATGCAACGGTTACTACAAGGTTGGCAAACGAGGTATGGAGACCATCTGCACCTAGAGCAAATGCTAGTGGAACCATTGGATTACCAGAAATTGCAGCATCTTGGTATGGCGCATATTCTATAGCATACCTTTCTGCATTGCAAACCGGCAAATCTGCTTTTGAAGCACAAACCATTGCCCGTGCAACTGCTGATGTTGGAAGACCTGCAGCAGGAAGTGCTCAGTTCAAATCAATATTTGATCAAGTAAGATCTATTCCCATCAAACCAAAATTTGGTGGCCAAGGTGGTGGTTTGTTTGTAGATAAAACAAACTTGTACAATATAGAAGGTCAATTAAATCTTACAGAATACACCAACAACCTTGCAGAAGTTATAATTGGTGGGAACTATAAAAAATATCTATTAAATTCTGAAGGAACATTGTTTGCTGATAGTGCAGGCAAAATTGGGATTGGTGAATATGGTGGATATGTACAGGTGGGTCGTCAGATAGTTGATAGATTAAAAATTACACTTGCAGGTAGATATGATAAAAATGAAAATTTTGATGGTCGTTTTACACCAAGAGCTACAGCCTTAATTAAACTTGCAGAAAATAAAAATGTACGTTTATCTTACCAGTCGGCTTACCGTTTTGGTTCTACACAACAGCAATATATTGATCTTGCAGTTGGTTCTACTTTCTTAATAGGAGGTAATCCATTGTTTCAAACAAAATATAAATTACTTTCTAATCCTTCTTATTATTATACAAGTTTACAAGCAGGTAAGCCAGAAAAAGTTACGGATTTTAGCTTTAAACCTGAATCGGTTTCTACCTACGAAATTGGGTACAAAGGATTGCATATAGGAGAAAAGTTATTGATTGATGTTTATGGATATTATGGTCAATATAAAAATTTTATAAGCCGTACTATTATTATACAAAACAAGGCTGGTGGGCCAATTCAATTGGGAGATACTACAAGAGGAAATAGTTTTTCAATTCCTGTAAACAATGCGGATAAAGTTAAGACTTCAGGTTTTGGTTTAAGTTTGGATTACAGATTACCTAAAAACTTTGTAGTAAGTGGTAACTTATCTTCAGATCAAATTGGAGATGTAAAAGCAGGGTTTTATTCTTATTTTAACTCTCCTAAATACCGTGCAAATTTATCTTTATCAAACAGTGGTTTTGGCAAAAATAAAAATTATGGTTTTAACGTAGGTTACCGTTTTCAAGATGCTTTTCAATATTTTGGTGATTTTGCAAGTGGTGATATTCCAGCTGTTCAAACTATTGATGCGCAGGTAAGCATGAAAATGCCTGAAACCAAAACATTGTTGAAAATAGGTGCTAATAATTTGCTTAACCAGTATTACAGAAACGCTACAGGTAATTCAGTTGTAGGTGGTTTATATTATGTAAGCATCGGTTTCAATCTGTATTAATAAAAATATAAAACTCAATAAAATGATTAGTATAAAAAATAAAATGAGAATTGCTTTTTTGCCCATTGTAACGGCAGCTGTTCTTTTAGCATCTTGTAATAAAGATGTAAAGCAATACAATATACCGGCTGTTGCAGCATCAACTGCTACAATGTCTATTGATTCTATTCTTAAGACTAATCCAAACGATAGTCTTTTTTATAAATTAATTTTAAGAGCCAATGCTAGTGGTTTAAATTTTACCAACATTCTACGAAATACTGCTGTTACAAATCAATACACTGTTTTTGCAGTTGATAATAACGGGATGAAAGCATTTGTAAATGCTGCAACCTTTGGTTTTATTCCACTATCAGCCCCCGATTCTGTTTTTGTTAGATTTATTTCGGGTGTAGGTGCACCTACATTACCCATAGCATCAGCTGCGGGTATTATGTCGTACAATATTATTCCTCAGAGGTATGATACTGCATCAATTCCTAATGTATTTCCAAATTTCCCTGTAGGAACTTCCATCTTTCCTTCTCCTGCAGCGCCATTTCTTACATTTAGAACTTTCCCATCAAAGAGACCAGGCATCCTAAGAGTAAACACTTTGCCAATGACGACGCCACTTAATGTGAATGCATTGAATGGTGTTATACATCATGTAGCAAGTGTAGTTACACCACCTAATACTACTTTTTTATGGGATAGAATTAGTACAGATATAGCTCCAGGTACAGGTCTTACTTATTTACAGGCGGCTATTCTCCGTGCGGATAGCGGTACAGGAACGCCAGGTACTTTACAAGCAGCTTTGCAAAATGCAGCAGCTAACTTAACTGTTTTTGCACCAACAGATGCTGTATTTCAAGCAACATTAACAGCATTGATAACACAGGCTTTAATAGCCCAAGGTCTTCCACCAGCAACAGCAGCAGCAATAGCAGCTTCCCTTGCTTCTACTCCTGCAGTATTTTCTAATCCTGCATTGTATGGGGCGCTCACTGCAACTACAGTAAGAGGAATTGTAGTATATCATTTGTTTAGTAATACAGCCTTTACAGCTAATTTTCCTACAACACCTACAAAATATCCTACATTGTTAAATACTGCTCTTCCAACACACCCAGGTGTTGAACTTGCAGCAACTTTTACGGGAGCTTTTGCAACAACTGCCACGGTAAAAGGTTTGGGTAATGCTACTGCTGCAAACATTTCTATAAATGGTACACCAGCCCCTAATGGATCCAGCGATCAGTTTTATATTAATGGTACGCTTCATAAAATAAACCAAGTATTAATTCCACAATAATTAAAAGATATTTGCAAAACGGCTTTCAAATTTTGAAGGCCGTTTTTTTTTAAATCTAATTTTAATATATATGACTCGCCATAATATCAGAAATAAAAAAGCAGTATTATTTTTTATAGCCCTGTTGTTTTCCAGCTTTACTATCATTGCACAGGACAATACTAACTATTCTTCTACAGAAATTATTTACGGCAGAAAAGATGGAATGGCCTTAACCATGTTTATAGTAACACCAAAGCAAAATGCAAAAGGAAAAGCAATAGTGAGTGTAATAAGTGGAAACTGGAATTCAAATTTCAGCATGTCGTCACGATACATGATGAGATCAATGTATTTAGTAAACAATGGGTTTACGGTATTTTTTGTGATGCATGGTTCGCAACCACGTTATGCCATTAATGATGAAGTGGCAGATGTAAAAAGAGCGGTACGTTTTATTAGATACAATGCAAAAGAATATGGAATAGATGCAGAGCACATAGGTATTTCGGGCTCATCATCTGGTGGCCATTTATCATTGATGGTTTCATTGAGTGACGATAAAACTAAATTTTCTACTGACCCAGTTGATAAAGTTTCTTCTAGGGTACAAGCTGCTGCAGTATTTTTTCCACCAACAGATTTTTTAAACTGGGGCGCAAGTAATGCAGGGATGAATATGCAGGCATTGAAAAGAGCTGGCGTAGCTGGAGCCTTCGATTTTAAAGTTTTGAGCGACAGTACAGGTGTGTATGAACATATAAAGGATGATGCAACATTAAAGATATTAGCTACAGAGAATTCTCCCGTTAATAATGTTTCAAATGATGATCCACCTGTTTTGATATTGCATGGCGATGCAGACCCTGTAGTTCCTTTACAGCAATCTCAAACCATAATTAAAAAATTAAAAGATGCTGGTATTAAAAATGAATTAATTATAAAGCCAGGAGGAAAACATGGTTGGCCAAATGACAAAAGCGAAGAGGATAAAATTGTAAAATGGTTTGATGAGAATTTAAAATAATTAATAATTTCTCTCCAAATAATTGGCAATGTGATATAAACAAAACACTACAATAATAGTGAGAGAAAGATAATACATGTAACGTCCACTTTCACGGGACGGTTCATCATACTTAAAATATTCTTTCCCGGTTAATTTGCTATTTGTTTTTGCAAATGCAAGATGATGGCCTATGATCAATCCGAGTATTCCAAATATACCGATCCATCCTAAAAATTGTTGTGGAAAAGTAGCTTCTATGCCTTCAGATAAATATTCATCTTCTTTTTTAATTAAAGCATTTTTTTTAAGCAGCACATCATCAGGATGTATGTTTCTTTGTTTTAATTCATCTTCTACAGCTTTCAACATATCAGCATCCCACTGGGTAAATTGGTAAACCATAGTAAGTAGTTCCCCATCTGAATAATGAACAACAATATCTTTAAATTCATTTTCCATTCAACCAATTATTTATTTAAAAGAGTAACACAATATCCTTTTTTATTAAAGAAGAAGTGATTGTTTTGATAATTATTTTTCAACTATAAAATTGTGCTAAATTCGTTTTAATGTTCAGCAAGAAAAAAATATTGGCTTCCACTGCAATAATTATAATTGCAGCCCCTTTATTTTTATATATTTCACTTTTTATTCAGCAAAAAAGGCTGCAACATGTAATGAAAGAAAGGCTGGAAGATGCATTCTTACAATGCATTATTTTAAAAAAAAGCACTTTCAGATGGGTGAAGGAAAATAAAGAAATTGAAAT
>JANPIF010000079.1:0-3645 GCA_031424845.1 Ferruginibacter sp. | reverse complement strand
TTTAAGAAACATGCAGTTTGACAAAGGAGATGATGAAAGTACTGTAACTGTTCAATTTAATTTTACTGTGCAATAGTTGATATTTATTACATTTGAAGATAATGAACCACCTAAATGCACATTTAATAGAAATAAATTCCTTGTGTGAACAGCATAATGTGAAAAAGTTATATGTATTTGGATCTGCTATTACAAATACATTTAATGAAAATAGTGATATAGATTTAATAGTGGATTTTAAAGCCTTAGAAGTGGAAGAATATGCAGACAATTATTTTGATTTTAAATTTTCTTTACAGGATATATTACACAGAAATATAGATTTATTGGAAGAAAAAGCTTTAAAAAACCCATATTTTAAAAAAGCCATTTTAAAAGACCGTGCATTAATTTATGGATAATGAAATAAAAACATGGCTGTACGATATACTAAATGCTATCATGGAAATTGATAGCTTTTTTAGTGAAACTGAAAAAGATTTTATTGCTTATCAACATGATGTGAAAACAAGAAGAGCAGTTGAAAGAAATATTGAGATTATTGGAGAAGCAATGAACAGGATTGTACAAAGAGACAAAGAAGTTCTAATCTCCAACACACGCAAAATCGTTGATGTCCGCAATAGAATAATACACGGATATGACACAGTATCTGATGATATTATTTGGGGAATAGTTATTAAATATTTACCAATATTGCAAGTTGAAATTGAATTACTTTTAAATGAAAAATAAAGTATTTTTTATTTAAAATCCTCTCTACATTTGTTGGCTAATGAATTACCAGCAAACCATTGATTATCTCTACAGCCAGCTACCCATGTTTAGCAGAATTGGTAGCGCTGCCTATAAAGAAGATTTACACAATACTATAGCACTTTGTAATAGCATTGGGAACCCACAAAACAATTACAAAACCATACATATTGCTGGAACAAATGGTAAAGGAAGTACATCTCATATACTTGCAGCCATATTACAGGAAGCTGGTTACAAAACCGGGCTTTATACCTCTCCACACATTAAAGATTTTAAAGAACGAATAAGAGTAAACGGGAAAATGATAACGGAGCAGTTTGTTGTTAATTTTACCGAAAATACAAAAACAATAACCGAAGAAATAAAACCTTCCTTTTTTGAACTAACTGTTGCCATGGCATTTAAATATTTTACAGAAGAACAAGTGGATATTGCTGTAATAGAAACCGGGCTTGGCGGTTTGTTGGATAGTACAAATATCATCACGCCTATCCTTTCCATCATTACAAATATTGGGTATGACCATCAAAATATCTTAGGAACTACTTTACCCGAAATAGCTGCACAAAAAGCAGGAATTATTAAACAACATGTTCCTGTAGTAATTGGTGAAGCATTACCTGAAACAAAAAATATTTTTATAGAAACTGCCAAACAAAAAAATGCAGCTATTCAATTTGCAGAAGAAAATTTTATTGCCACTTATATAGATGTTGAAGGAGATTTACTGCTTTGCAATGTGCAGAATATACAAACGGGCATCACCGAAAAATTACGTTGCGGATTAGCCGGATTATACCAGGCAAAAAATTTGTGTACTGTAGTAGCTGCGGTAGATGAATTGAAAAAATTGCAAATTGATATTCCTGAAACTGCACTCCATAAAGGAATTGAGGACGTAAAAAAAATAACCGGCTTGCGTGGCAGGTGGGAAATTTTACAACAACATCCTACTATTATTGCAGATGTGGCGCACAATAAAGATGGAATAATGCAGGTAGTAAACCAGTTAAATATAACTTACCCATTAGCCAATATTCATTTTGTTCTTGGTTTTGTAAAAGATAAAGATGTAGATAATGTATTGAAATTATTTCCTGATAATGCTTCTTTTTATTTTACCAATGCACATATTCCACGGGCCATGCCATGCGAAGAATTAAAACAAAAAGCCGAAGCTCTAGGGTTGAATGGAAATTGTTTCGACAATGTAAATGATGCAGTAGATGCAGCAAAAGCATTGGCTGACAATAAAGATGTAATTATAATATGCGGGAGCTTTTTTGTTATTGCTGAATGCGACCTTTTATAATTTTGCCAAAAAAGGTAATGCCCTACACAAACACAATTCGTGCATGCTTTGTTTAAATAGATGAGTGTACATCATCTCTTTCACTTCTTCTATAGTTTTAAAAATAATTTCTATTTCTTCATTATCATCCAACGATTGGTTACCTATTTTTACGCCACCCATTGCTACAAATAAATGCGTTGCATTATTTAGTACACCAGGGTTGGAATAGGTTTTACCCAAATTTTCAAATTTTGTAAAATGAAAGCCGGTTTCTTCCACTAACTCCCTTGCGATAGCTACTGTAGGATCTTCTTTATTATCAATAAAACCACCAGGTAATTCAATAGAATTTTGTTGTATTGGATGGCGGTACTGTTCAATCAATAACACTTTTTTATCGGCAGTAATTGCAACAGCTACTACACATTCCGGCAACTCTACCACAAAATATGGATCTACAATCTTACCTGTAGGAGTTTCATACGCATCTTGCCTTGCTGTAAAATATTGGTGATTGCTTATATATTTTTTAGAAAGTGTTTTGAAAGGCATAGTAACTATTAAATTTTTAGCAAAATAAATCAATTTCACCAGACCTGTTAGGTTTTAAAAACCTAACAGTTCTGGTTATCTACATGGTGGAAAAAGTTGATAAATGAACTAATGATGATATTAGCCCGGATAGAAACGGCTAGCTTTTTTTTGCCTGCCTTTGAGGCAAAAAAAACTAATAGTGATAGCCGGAAACCATTGCTTAATTCATATATCCAGCTCCCGCTCCAAAAACAGGGAAGAAGATCAATTTTTTACTTAAATAAGCAATACCATTTAAACTATACAATACTTTCTAACCCTGCAATACCCTAAATTTGCAGCACTAAAAAATAACTATGAATTTTCAACTTTCCGAAGAGCAGCTTATGATACAACAGGCTGCTAGAGATTTTGCAACAAATGAATGCTTGCCTGGTGTTATTGAAAGGGATGAACACCAAAAATTCCCCAAAGAACAAATAGAAAAACTGGCTGACCTGGGTTTTATGGGAATGATGGTAAAAACGGAATATGGTGGTAGTGGTTTAGATACTATGAGCTATGTATTGGCTATGGAAGAAATAAGTAAGGTGGATGCAAGTACAAGCGTTTGTATGAGTGTTAACAATAGTTTGGTGTGTTATGGTTTACAGGAATATGGAAATGAAGAACAAAAACAAACTTATTTAAAGCCATTGGCGCAGGGCAAAAAAGATGGTGAGTTGTACATTGGTGCATTTTGCCTGAGTGAGCCTGAAGCCGGTAGTGATGCTACTTCGCAACAAACAACTGCCGAAGATAAAGGGGACCATTACATTTTGAACGGCACAAAAAACTGGATTACAAATGGTAACAGTGCAAGTGTTTATTTAGTAATAGCGCAAACAGATGTGAGCAAAGGAAGTCGTGGTATAAATGCATTTATTGTAGAAAAAAAATGGGCAGGTGTTGTAGTAGGTGCTAAAGAAAATAAACTTGGTATTAGAGGAAGCGATACACATACCATTTTATTTAACGATGTAAAAGTGCCAAAAGAAAATAGAATAGGCGAAGATGGT
>JANPIF010000078.1:0-3097 GCA_031424845.1 Ferruginibacter sp. | reverse complement strand
TGAAAACAACCACTGTAGGTGTAAATCTTAAATTTTAATTTAAAAAATTATAGCAATGAAAAATATAACATTATTTAAAATAATTTCATTTGTATTCATTTTGTGTATAAGTGTTTCTTGTGAAAAATATATAGATCGTACCCCCCAATCATCATTTACACAGAATGATTATTACTCTAATGCAGAGCAAGTGCAACAAGCACTTACCGGTGTGTATAATGCCATGGGTGCAAGAACGGTAAGTCCTGGTTTTGCTAATCCAACAACTTATTATTCAAAGATAGATTTGTATACAGAGTTGGGATTAGAAAGAGGATTGAATGGCACGATAGCCTCAGGTGCTTATGATGCAAACAATGCAACAGTAGCAGAAATATGGGCTGCTTTTTATCAAGTAATTCAAAGGGCAAATAACCTTTTATTTTACATGACAAAAGCACAATCTGTAATGAACCCTACGGAGTATAATACTGTAATAGCAGAAGCCAAGGTTTTGCGTGCAAATGCATATTGGTACTTAATTCAATTTTATGGTGATGTTCCTTTCTTTACTGCACCTCCGGCATCTCAGGAAGAATTGTATAATTTCCCCCGTAAAAATAAATCTGAAATAATAGATTTTTTATTAGCTGATTTAGCAAGTGCAGCTACCGGCTTGGAGTGGAACCCATCTGCTGGTGGCAGAGTAAGCAGGGGCGTTGCTAAAGGCGTTGCAGCTCGTTTAGCAATGTTGGATAAGCGATATCAGTTTGCAGCGGATATTACAGATGATATTATTGCAAATAGTGGTTATGGCTTAAATCCTGTTTATCAAAATTTGTTTAGAAAAGCAGGTCAGGCTACGAATGCCAATAGAGAAATTATGTTTTATTATCCTTACGGTGATTTAGATGCAGGATCTTTTAACTATTTACAATTGGTACAAGGATCTCGTAACCAAGGAGGACAAAGTAGCCATTTCCCAAGCCAGTTTTTGGTAGATTTATTTGAGTGTACAGATGGTAAAAACATTAGTGAATCTCCTTTATACAATCCTGCAAGGCCAAATAGAAACAGAGACCCCCGTATGCGCCAAACAGTAATTGTTCCAGGTGATACCAGCATAGTACAAGGTTCAACAAATATTGTTTTTACTTTTAAAGATCCATTTTTGGCAAGTTATAATACTACCAGTGGTGTTATTACTTTTCCAACCAGCATTACAAACCAAGATAGCGCAAGAATATTTGGGCCACGTGCAAATGGCCTAGGTAATTTATGGAAAAAATATTGCCAGGATAGAGACATTAATGGTACAGCCGGAAATACTTATAGAGTAGGGTGGGTGTATATGAGATTTGCTGAAGTGCTATTGATAAATGCAGAAGCACATGTTGAAAAAGGTTCGGCTTCTACCATTGTAGCTGCCTCTTTAAACAGAGTAAGAGCAAGAGTAGGAATGCCTAATGTAGATGCATTAACATTGGCCGATCCCAATAAATTAAAACAATTGGTTAGAAAAGAAAAAATGGTAGAATTGGCAAATGAAGGATTACACCTTGCTGATTTACGCAGATGGGATAATGGTGCATATGCTGCCAAAGTAATGCCAGGCCAAACCTATGGCGAAGCAAATTCTAATATGAGATTAACTGCAGGCATTGGTTTAGAATTTATTACTCCTGCACCTCCACCAACTTTTGATGTTACGTACAACGTACCAATTTCCTGGGTGAATGGTGATCCACTTCGTTTGAAAAGAGAAGTTAGAATATTTAATCCTGGTCAACATCTTTTGTGCCCAATACCACAAGGTGAAAGAGATAAAGTGCCGGCACTTACGCAAAACCCACAATGGTAAAATATTGTTCCAGCATGCAAATAAAAAGGCGACGATTTTTCGTCGCTTTTTTTCTATATAAATTTTTATGCAACAAAGAAATCAAACCTTAGATGCTTTACGGGGATTTGCAATACTAACGATGGTACTTAGTGGTAGTATAGCTTTTGGAGATGTATTGCCTGCATGGATGTACCATGCACAAGTGCCACCGCCAGATCATAAGTTTATACCTACACTAGCGGGTATAACTTGGGTAGATTTGGTTTTTCCATTTTTCTTGTTCGCTATGGGTGCAGCTATACCACTCGCTTTACAAAAAAATATTACGGCCAAAACAAGTTTTGCTGAAATTTTATTAATTGCTTTTCGTCGCTTTTTTTTGCTGGCTTTTTTTGCATTGTTTACGCACCATTTAATGCCTTGGGCATTAGCTGAAGAACCAGAAACAAAACATTTTTTATTATCGATTTCAGCATTTGTATTGGTATTTTTTCAGTTGTATGATTATAAAAAAGACAAGTACAAGCACTTTTTTTTAATACTAAAATTTGTATCGTTTGCCATTGCTCTCGGTTTACTTATTATACTTCCTTTTAAAGATGGGCAAGGATTCTCCTTTACCAACAGTGATATTATCATCATTGTTTTAGCAAACATGGCCTTATTTGGAACAATTATCTGGTGGCTTACAAAAAACAATCCTCTATTAAGAATTGGCATATTGCCTTTTATAATGGCGATATTTTTAGCAGCAAAAGAACCTGCGGAAGGATGGGCAAAATTGTTTTATAATTTTAATAATGTAGCAGGTTTTAAATTCAAATGGTTATACCAATTTTATTTTTTAAAGTATTTATTCATTGTAATCCCCGGTACCATTGCCGGTGAATATTTTTTAAAATTTTCAAAAGCAACATCAACACAAGTGGAAGAAAATAGAAATGGAACTTTAAAAATTATTTCATTACTGTCATTTGCATTAGTAGTAAGCAATACTGTTTTTTTGTTTCGAAGATATTTGTTTTTAAATGTTTTGATTTCAGCTGGATTGATTCTTATCATTTATTATTTAATGAAAAAATTAGTGAAAGAAAATAATGGTTTGATAATTCATTTCTTTAAAGCGGGTGCATATTTGCTTTTATTAGGCTTGTCTTTTGAAGCGTATGAAAGTGGAATAAAAAAAGATCATTCTACTTATAGCTATTATTTTGTAACCAGCGGATTAGCCTTTTTTATGCTGATTGGGTTTAACGGTTTAGCACTTAATAAATT
>JANPIF010000077.1:0-9045 GCA_031424845.1 Ferruginibacter sp. | reverse complement strand
CCTCATCTCCAATACCTGTAAAGCTATTTGCACTGGTACGGTTGGCTTTTCGGTAAGATGCTTTAAAGATGTATGGAATTTCCAATCGCTTGCAAATAGTTGAAACTTTTTCGGCTATTTCCATTACAATATCTTCCCCTTCGGTAATGCATGGACCGGCTATAAGAAAGAAATTATTTTTGTTGTATCGTTGGTTTGTAAAAAGGGTGGTTAAATGTTTGTCCATTTCACAAAAATACATGTTATGAAATTATTTTATCGTGCAAAACCTTGCTTGTATTTACTAAGCATACTTAAAATTTTCATTTTACATTTGCCAAAAAAGCAAACGGTAAAATGATAAAAGAAAAAATATTGGTAAATGGTGCCAGCTGACAAATAGGACTAGAGCTTACCATGGCACTTAGAAAAATATATGGAAACTCCAATGTTATTGCCAGCGATTTAAGGGAGCAAAACCCCTTATTGGAAGGCACAGGGCCTTATGTAAGTTTAGATGTAATGAACAAAGAAATGTTACATGTGCAGGTTATTCGCCAAGGCATTACACAGATTTATTTACTTGCCGCTATTTTATCTGCCACAGGTGAAAAAAATCCAAACCTTGCGTGGAGTTTAAATATGGCAAGTTTATTAAACGTATTAGATATTGCTAAGGAAGAAAACTTGCACAAAGTTTACTGGCCAAGTAGCATTGCAGTTTTTGGTCCCACATCTCCAAAGCAAAACTGCCCACAACAAACCATTATTGAACCATCTACAGTATATGGCATTAGTAAATATGCGGGTGAGTTTTGGTGCAATTATTATTTTAATCGTTACGGTGTAGATGTAAGAAGCCTACGTTACCCTGGCTTAATTAGTTATAAAAGCCAACCCGGTGGTGGTACTACGGATTATGCTGTAGAAATTTTTCACGCAGCAAAAGAAGGTGAGCAGTACGAATGTTTTTTAAAAGAAGATACTTACCTGCCTATGATGTATATGCCGGATGCTATACGTGCAACAATAGAATTGATGGAAGCTCCCAAAGAAAAAATTAACATCCGCACATCTTACAATTTATCCGGTATGAGTTTTTCGCCTAAGGAAATAGCCGCAGAAATTAAAAAGCATGTTCATGATTTTGATATAGTCTATAAACCTGATAGTCGCCAGGCCATTGCAGATAGTTGGCCACAAAGTATAGATGATAGTGTAGCAAGAAGTGATTGGGACTGGAAAGAAGAATACAATTTAGAAGCGATGACAAAAGATATGTTAGAAAATTTGTAGTTGTCGTAATGAAAATTATTGATTTAAAAAAGGGTTATTTAACCCTTTTTTTTGTTTGGTTTTACAATTTAATTAATGTTTATTTGTGTAAGTAATTAATTACAAATTATTTGTAGTTAATTGTTACTAACTAACTTTTAATTTAAAACCAAAACTAACATGAGAAAAATTTTCACATTTTTCGTTGCCGTACTTGTATTGGCAAGTTCTTTCGCTTCTACTCCAGTAAGTGTAACACCTGGGGTAATGTATGCATCTCAAATTATGATCCCCGTAGGTAAAGACGGTAAAAAGATTTCTTTACTGGAACTTTCAAAAATCAGTAAAGCTGATTTGGAAAAAATGACTGGTAGAAAAATGAATGGAGTTCAGGCGATGGCTTTTAAAGGCGCCCAAAAGAAAATGAACAAAGGCATTGATAACAACGGTGTTGTTACAAGCAAAAAAATGAAAAAAGTATTTGCTGAAGGTGAATCTGGTTTTCACCTTGGCGGTTTTGCATTAGGCTTTTTATTAGGCTTAATTGGTGTTTTGGTTGCTTACCTTTTAAAAGATGATTACAGTGCTAACAGGAGAAAATGGGCTTGGATAGGTTTAGGTGCTGCTGTTGTATTAAGTATCATATTAGTTTTAGTAGTTTTCAAAAGCGTTTCAAATCATATGCCTTAAAAAAATAAATTTCTATTTAAAAGCACCAATTTTATTGGTGCTTTTTTATTTCTTATAACTAAGAATTTTTTTCCCCAAAGTATGTTGTAAAATAAACAATTTTCTCTATTGAAAATAAAAGGTATAGATTTTGCATTCCCCAATTGAAGAGCAACGAATAAGGAATTAATACTGGAGTCTTGGATAAAAAAAATTTTAAAATTTTTAAGAATAATATTTAATCATACTGTTTAATTTTTAATATGTTCAGATTTTGTTAATGAATTGGTTCATTTTAATTTATCACAAATAGCTTCTAGTTAATCTCTTACTTTTGCGCTCGATTTTAAAAAACAAAAACAAAACAAAACAAAAAAAACAATCATGAAAAAATTAATTTTAAGTGCGGCGGTTATAATTGCGGCAATTGGTGCGAACGCACAAAACAAAATTGGATTACAGGCAGGAACATCATTTTCAACTTATAATGAAGAGTTCCCAAATAACGTAGAAAGAAAATCAGATTCTAAATTTGGATTTACTGTTGGAGCAGTTGCAGATGTAGATTTCGGTAATTCTGTTTCGTTCAGACCTGAATTAAACTTTATTCAAAAAGGTGGAGAGCAGAAATTTTCACCAACAACTAATTCTACTTTTCAAGAAGAATTAACCCTAAACTATATACAACTATCCCCAAATTTTATTTATAATTTTTCTGCTGGTACTGGTAAATTCTTTATAGGTGTAGGTCCTGAACTTTCATTTGGTTTAGGTGGAAAAAGTAAAACTGAATTTTCTACTACCGGTACAACAAATTCTAGTTCATCATCAAAAACAGATGTAAAATTTGACAGCAAAAAAAGCTCAGGTGGTGTTCGTCATTTGAAGAGTATTGATTATGGAGCAAATGCACTTTTAGGGTATAAATTTAATAATGGATTAATGCTTAGCACTGGGTATACTGCAGGATTAAATAATCTTAGTAATGAAGACAATACTTCTTTCAAAACAGGTGGATTTAATGTTAAACTGGGATTTTTGTTCCCTAGTGCAAAAAAATAAATTTTTAAAAAATTTGAAAAAAGCCTCACACTTCGTGGGGCTTTTATATATAATTTACTTTAACAATTATTATAGATATTCTTAACTTTTACAGAATAATTTTACTACAAATTAAAACGTTTATGAAAAAAATATTAATCGCTGCTGTTGTAACAGCAATTTCATTTTCAGTTAATGCACAAGCTGGAAAAAACCTTTTGTTCAGTTTAGGTGGTGAACTTGGCGCTGTTACAGGAAATTTAAATACTTTTTATTCAATTGCAGCTGGTGCTACAGCACAGGCAGATATTGCTATTGATAATGATGCGGCTATAACATTAAATGCAGGAATTATAGAACTTATAGGGAAAAAAATAAACAGCCAATTTAAAAATCGTTCTGTTGCAACTATTCCATTGTTGGTGGGTGTTAAATATTATTTTACTCCTGTTGTGTATGGTTCCGGCCAGTTAGGTACAACAGTTTTTACAAATGCAGGAGGTGAATCTAGGTTTACTTATGTACCGGGTTTAGGTTTTAAGCTTGATAGAAATATTGATTTGTTGGTAAAATATACTGGCTTAAGTGATGCTGGTGGTATTTTTGGTGCTCGTGTAGCTTATGTTTTTTAATAAATAATTTATTCTTTTTATTAAAGCCGTTTCTATGCAAACGGCTTTTTTTATTACTTTTAAATATGCAATATTCATATTTAGCGTTGGGGGATAGTTATACAATTGGCGAAGCAGTTTTATTGGCTGATTCTTTTCCCTATCAATCAGTACAACTATTGCGCAGCAAAAAAATTGAAATAGCTGCACCTGAAATTATTGCAAAAACGGGATGGACAACTGATGAATTGACTGAAGGTATTTCACAACAACTTTTTTTAGAAAAGTACGATTTTGTTAGTTTACTCATCGGTGTAAATAACCAGTACAGAGGTAGAAGTGTAGAAAATTTTGAACATGAGTTTGAAAAGCTTTTATTGAAAGCAATTACGTTTGCCGGTAATATAGCAAAACATGTTTTTGTTTTATCAATTCCAGACTGGGGAATTACAACTTTTGCAAAAGATAGAGATATCAATAAAATAGCTACAGAAATAAATACTTACAATGATGTTTGTAAAAAAGTAGCGCAAAAGCATAACTGTACATTTTTAGATATCACTACAGCTCAAAGAAATGATGGTAATAACCCTGAAATGGTTGCAAGTGATGGGTTACATCCATCAGCATTAGAATATAGCAAGTGGGCTAAAATGCTTTCTAATGCTATTGTTGAGGATTGTTTAATTTAAAGCGTGCAGCAATTGCCTGTAAACCTTGTTCATTAATTTTTGATGATTTCCTTAATATAAGAATGAAAGAAGCAACTTCATTAGGTGATGCAGGGCACCCCAAATTTTCATTGTTTATGAAACTGTCACCCAATAATTTCCCCTTCTTATCTAACACAACAAAAAATGGAAGACCTGCTTCTTCTCCTTTAAATTTTTTTAAGAATTCTGCACCGCCAGGATTTTCTAAATTTTTCTTTGCAGGATTTTCCTGCACTGTTAAATGTACTGTTACATAACTTTCATCAAAATATTTTTTGGTAGTTGCATCATTCATTGAAGCATCCATTTTTTTACACCAGCCACACCAGCTTGCAGTGAACATCACAAAAACATTTTTATTGTCTTTTGCAGCTTGTTTATATGCAGTGGTTAGAATGCTTTCTGTCGTTGGTACATTTTGAGATATTCCTAAAAATGTTACAAATGATGATAGTGTAACCAATAATATTTTTTTCATACTGTTCTTAAATTAAATAAACCTTCTAAATTTTATATACCATTCATAACTGACTACTCACCATTCACAAATACCCTTTCATTTCTGCTTGATATTGGGAAGCAATTTCAGCAGCTTCAGTTGCAAAATTTTCACCACTGTCGGCGTATATGATGGCTCGGCTTGCATTTACCAAAAGCCCACAATCCTTTGTCATACCATATTTGCTCGTCTCTGATAAACTGCCACCCTGAAAACCAACACCAGGTACCAATAAAAAATTATCAGGAATATAATTTCTAATATTAGCTAATTCCGTTGCTTGTGTAGCGCCAACGACAAACATTAAGTTTTCTTTGGTTCCCCATTTGCTTACGGTTTCTAAAACTTTTTCATAAAGAAAGCATGACTCATTTTCTGAGCCTTGGTTCGTGTCTTCACGAATCAATCGCTTCATTTCAAAATCATTTGCTCCTTTGTTGCTTGTTAAGCCTAGTACAATTGTCCATTTATTTTCATAGTCTAAAAATGGCCTGATGCTGTCTTCGCCCATGTACGGTGCTACTGTTATTGCATCAAATTGTAAAGTTTCAAAAAAAGCTTTTGCATACTGCGATGATGTGTTGCCGATGTCGCCACGCTTTGCATCTGCTATTTTAAAATGCGTATTAGGAATATAGTTTACTGTTTCTTCCATGTCGTTCCAACCCTTGCTGCCATTGGCTTCGTAAAAGGCTGTATTTATTTTATAACTGACACAATAATCTTTTGTAGCATCTATAATTGCTTTATTAAATTCTACGATGCCATTTTTATGTTGTTGAAGATGCTTCGGGATTTTTGTGATATCAGTATCTAAGCCGACACATAAATAAGATGACTTTTCTTTAATTTGTTTTATGAGGGTGTTGCGATGCATTTGTTTAGTTGTTTAATCTTTTTTCTATTTCAGTGGCAATTTGCAAATCGTCATCATTGTAATTTCTTGTTCTCAACTGTTCAATGATGTTTACCTGTTCTGCTACTGTTTTATTCTGACTTAATTTAAAAACATTGTCAAGCATTTCTACTTCAATACTAAAACCAACAATTGCTTTTAATAATGGTTTTACATATTCCTGCGGCATGTTGTTAAATGCAGCTTTTGTTGCGGTACCTTCATATTTATTGGTAACAGCTTTTACAGCCTCATACGTACCATCTTCATCAGTGAAACTTATCCTTCCTTTCGCATGCACTGTGATGTAATTCCATGTAGACGCAGTGTGTGGATCATTGTACCAGCTTGCACTTACATAGCAGTGTGGTCCTGTAAATAAAACCAGCACATTCGGATTTTTTTCAAAAGCCAGATGATGATCGGTCTTTCTCATCATATGCCCAAGCAGGTATATTTTGCCATCTTTTAGTTCTACCTCCAAAGGAATTTGGGTTGCCACAGGATATTCATTGCCAATACCTGTGATCATTGCAAAAGAATTTTCTTTCATAAATGCAATGATCATTTCTTTGTCAGCCTCTTTAAAATAGGAGATGTTGTACATTATTGTTCCTATAAAAGTGATAGTATTTTTTCTTCAGTTGTTGAACTTTCCCAGTTTTCTTCAATGCCATCATCAAGCATTATTTTATCCATTATCTGCTGTTGTTTGTTGCCTCTTTTTAAAGCATCACTGTACCTTATATTCGGCGAAAAAGTTACCATGCTATAAGCCGGTATCCATTTGTCAGGATGTTTTTTACTGAACGAAGTTTCAATTTTTTTCTGAAGCAGAAATTTTTTATCGCCTACTTTATCCCGCATTTCTATAAAATTATTCAGCGCCAATTCTGCAATGGCATCGCCATCAGGTTTTCTTAATAACTGATATTCGGGTAAAATTTTTGTCCAGTCATCGGCATGTTTTTCCATAAGACTGTTCAATACCAAACAATCTTCAAACCCACTGTTCATGCCTTGTCCAAAGAACGGAACAATAGCATGTGCTGCATCGCCAATTAATGCAAAAGTATCATCTTTTACCCAAGGGAAACATTTTACGGTTACCAAAGAAGCTGTAGGATTATTAAAAAAATCGTCTGCCAATGTTGGTATTAATGGAACAGTGTCCGCAAAAGTTTTATTGAAAAAATCATTTACCTGTTCTTTGGTTTTCAGCGATGCAAATGATGGATCACCATCATAAGGGAAAAACAATGTGCAGGTAAAACTGCCATCAATATTCGGTAATGCTATCAACATAAAATTCCCGCGGGGCCAAATGTGCAGTGCATTTTTTTCCATTTGAAAGCAACCATTTTCACCGGCAGGTATCGTTAATTCTTTATAACCAAAATCAATATAATGTTGCTGGTATTGAAAGCGATCATTTTGTAATTGATAATTTAATCTTGCGGCAGAAAAAGCGCCATCGCTGCCAAAGAGCATTTCAAAGTTTATAGAGGAATGTTGTTGGTTGGTGCTGTTAAAAAAAGTGACTTCGTTCTTATCCCAGTTAATGTTTTCGCATTTTTCGTTAAAGAATATTTGTACGCCGTTTTCTTCTGCAAGGGTCATTAATTTTTTATTAAGTTCCCCTCTCGATACTGAATTGATAAATTGGCCATCTTCGCCATAGGCTTGGTACGCAAGGCTTCCATCGGCATTATGGATGGAGCGGCCGTGCATAGGAATAGCAATTTTTTCTATTTCTTGCATAATTCCAATTTCTTCCAACGCCTTAATGCCTCTGTCGCTTAATGCAAGGTTTATAGATCTGCCCGCAATCATTTTTGCTAAACGCATATCACTTCTGCGTTCATAAATTTTTACTTTGTAGCCTCTCTTCACTAAATAAATTGATAACAGGGAACCAACCAATCCTGCACCAATTATTGTAATTTATTTTTTCATATATTTTTATTAGACACAAGATGTTAGACAAAAGACTTGAGACGAAAGACACAAGATAAAAATGCTCAAATATTTTAAGAAATAACCATCACCTTAAGACTGCAAACGTGAAACGAGAAAAGTCCTTACAACCTCTCCAAACATAAAAACTTCTTCAAAACTATTATACAATGGCACCGGTGCCACTCTTATCACATTGGGTTCTCGCCAATCTGCAATTACACCTTCCTGCTTTAAAGCTTCAAATAATTCTTTTCCTTTTTCCAACATTAAAATACTTATCTGGCAACCCTTGTTATTTTTTGGTGTTATTATTTCTATTATTTTTTTGGGAAGCGATTCGTTTATTTCATTTAAAATAAACAACAAATAATCACTCATCATTTTTCCTTTTGCCGTTAAGTTTTCCATACCTGCATCTTCAAAAATATCAAGCGATGCTTTATGCGCAGCCATGCTTAAAACCGGAGCGTTGCTCAGTTGCCAGCCTTCTGCTGTTGGAATTGGATCAAACCCTTTTTCCATTTTAAATCTGTTGGTTTTATCATGTCCCCACCAACCTGCAAGTCTTGGTAATTCTTTATTGGCAATATGTTTTTCATGAATGTAAGCACCTGCAACTCCGCCCGGGCCACTGTTTAAATATTTATAACTGCACCAACAGGCAAAATCAACTTTCCAATCGTGTAAGTGTAACTCAACATTGCCCGCCGCATGGGCCAGATCAAATCCGCAGTAAGCTCCTGCATCATGTGCCACTTTGCAAATTGTTTCCATATCAAAAACCTGCCCCGAATAATAATTTACACCACCAAACATTACCACCGCTACGGATGAGCCATGTTCTTTTATGGTGGCGAGAATATCTTCAGTTCTTATTTCATATTCGCCTTCTCTTGGTGCAACTTCAATAATTGTTTCATCAGGTTTTAACCCATGGATTTTTGCCTGACTTTCCAATGCATATTGATCTGATGGGAAAGCTTTTGCTTCGCAGATAATTTTATATCTTTCTTTTGTAGGTCTGTAAAAAGTAGTCATCAGCAAATGTAAATTCACAGTCAGCTGGTTCATTACCACAACTTCTTCTACTTTACTGCCTATTATTTTTGAGACCTGTTGTGGAAAAATTTCATGGTAACTCAACCATGGATTTGCTGCATGAAAATGTCCTTCTACGCCAAAATTTGCCCAGTCTTCCAGTTCATTCAAAACATATTCCTGTGTGGTTTTTGGTTGAAGCCCCAAAGAATTACCCGTAAAATAAATGGAGTCTTTTCCGTTTATTACGGGTATATAAAACTGATCTCTGAAACCTTTTAAAGGATCTTTTAAATCTAATTCTTTTGCAAAGGGTAAACTATTTATCATTTATTATTATTTATCATTTACCATTTATTATTCACT
>JANPIF010000076.1:0-8691 GCA_031424845.1 Ferruginibacter sp. | reverse complement strand
ATCAACCATATTTTTGCTACAACCAAGTGTAATAATGTTTACCCTATCTCTTTTTAATGTTTTTGTTTTCATAATTTTTGCAGGCGCAAAGTTACGTTATTGGTTGGCAAGTTTTCGTTAAACGTACTACCGCGGAAAATGTTTGGGTTAGACCATTTTTCATAATTGCAAAACAATTTACACTTACTTTTCTTTTACTTCAAATAATTAAGCTCATCAACAACTAAATTTTTATACTTATGCTTTTTTAATAAATATTTCCATTCTTAAATAGTTGAGGTAAAAAATTGTGGCCATTCTTGTTTATATTGTCTTTTCATTTATAAAAATAAGACGTTTTTATTTGGCTTACGAAGCTGCATTGGCTACACTAAAATGGGTCGGCTGGTCAAAGACCAGGCCTTGGCGGCTCACGAGTAGTGGGGACGGGCGCAAACAAAGTTGGAAGTGACCAACGGAGGCAAGGGCAAAGTACCTACCGAGGATAAGTACAAACATTTCCTCAGTGACAACCCCGAAGCGAGGGAAACACTAAACTAATTTTTAAAACTTAATATTTCTAGAATTTAAATATATCACCCTTGAGAAACAGTACCAAGAAATTACTTATTTAATGTTGTCTCAAAATGCATTTCTATTTTCTTTTCATTTCTGAAATGCTCTAAAAACAATAATTGCCCATTGGATGCTGGCAATACCAAAGACCTTGATGTTTTTATATTCATTTTAATTTTATCAGTAGTGATTTTATCCTCATATACATTAATGGTATTAAAAAGGTTCTCTTTCTTTGAAAGATACCAAAAACTAAAAGAATTATTTCTACTATTGGTTTGTGTACCACTATAACCAAAGAAGTCACTGTTTTTTTTATCGTATATGGTTACATCCTTTACTTTACAAGTGGAATCTAGTTTTATTAAAATCATATCTGTGTTAACCGTTTTCAGAAACCCCTTACCACCCGGTGAGAATCCCAAAAAAGCCATAGTAAGTATAGTAGTCGCATCTAATGCTTTATCATTGCCCTCTCCTAAAACATACAAATCACCGTTTGGCATTTTAATAATGTTATGAAAATGAATAAAACCAATCCCTTTTATTTTACCTCTGGAAGAAATATTCAAATACTCATTAAAGCCATTATCCCATGGAATATACTTTTCATCAATCAGGCTCCCATCTTCCTTTACTTTCCATAAGGCAAACCCTAACGCTTTATCTTTGTTTATATCTGTATTTAGCTTATAATAATCTCCATACAAATAGGCACTTCCATCATTAAGTATTTTTAATCCTTTTGGCAGTATTTTGTATTTTGAATCTGTTGGGGTTTTAAATAACTCTTTTCCAGTTTTTAAATCTAGTCCCACAATAAAAACCTCTGGTTTATCTGTATAAATTGAGCCTTTAAAACTAGTTACTTGTAAAAAAGCCACATTCTTAAACGTACCTAAATACTCTCCAAAAAAATAACTTCCACCTGTTACTGGCGCATAATTCCATTGAACATTTTCAATAGTGCCATAGAAATCTATGCTTATTGAGTTTATGCTTTTATCTAACCGAATTGTTTTGGATATAAAACCAAAACTGTCAATTGGATGAATGCCATTCAATTCAATATTATCAGCTCCATCAAGGGCAATTTTTTTGTATTGCCGTAGTTCTTTTCCACTTAAATTTCTTTTATAGGCAAACTTCTTCAAACCATTTAAATCATAAATATGATATTCAAAAGTTTTTTCATCTTCATGAAAAAATAATAATACAATTTCCGATCCATTACATGAAGATTCAAACAAAGATGTTTCTTCAGAAACTTTAATTTCGGTTTCGTTAATTACATGTAGTTTCTTATCTGTAATGATAAACTTATACGTATCTATGAAATTATTAATAGTGTCTTTTTCATAAATAAAAAAATATCCTCTTATATCATCTCCTTTTTTTATAACAGACTGATTTATTAAATTAGCTGTTTTAATATTTTCAAAAACTAAATTTTGACAAAAAGTCGTTTCTGAAAAAAAATGAAAATGCAATATTAAAAATACGAACTTGTACTTCATTATATAAAAAATGATTTTATTTAGAATACCATTCATCGGGATATGAAAAACCTTTAACATCATTGATATTCATGTTTAAATATACTTTGTTTCCTAGTTTTGCTGTCTTTGAAAATAAAATTGCATTATAGTGTTTGGCCCAATCTTGAACATAATAATCATAAAATGTAGGCCTCATTTTAAATTTGATTGATGTCCCTTTTTTGAATTGCAAAAATATTCTATCGATGTTTTCTTTTACAAGTATATTTTCCAAGGATTTCCTTGGTGGTTTTAGTACTTCTTGAACAAATATCTCATACCCTATTTCACCTACTCCACATAAAAAAGCAATATTATAGGAGAGCTTTTTATTCTGTTCACTTAAAAAATTTATCATAGGTTTTGTGTCTTTTGACAAACCATACGGTAAGGTTAATAATGAGTCTATATTTTTTGTAATATGATAAGTAGAGGTTGATATAATTATTTTATTATTTTTTATATATTTATCTAATAACCAATTTAAATTATTTGCCATCCCACTATCCCGAACTTTATGAGAGTCATAACTTATTTGCCCATTTTGTAAAATCACCCTTTTATCTAGTAAATAATGCAAATAATTGAAATGATATGATTTTATAGCCTGTACACAAAAATCATATTCACTAATTTCCGAAGGTTTTAGATTTGTCTGAACTGTTTTAAAGGAGCTATCAAGCCAATTTAGTAGGGAAGATAATTGTGAAGAAAAATACTCAGGCGTTTTACCTTGCATTGTACTATCTATACTTGTTCTTTTTATTTGTCCTTTTAGGAAAAAGTTACCAAAATATTTATATCCCTGCGTTGTTTTAAAGCCTTTGAATATTTTGAAAAAAAACAATTCAATCTTTGCAGGGACTAAATTGGCATAAGGAGATGATGGCAAAATATCTAATCCCTCAACAATTAGTGGGTTTGCAGTTTTAGAATATTTTTGCACCATATTCGCAATATCAAAGTATAAACTGTCTAGTAATATATAAGAAACCTCTGTTAGCTTTGCCATTATAAAAGCAGCTGAATCAGGTTGTTTTATCATTTCCTCGTAACCATATTTAAAAGAACAAAAATTATCCTCTAAAATAAGAATATTAAATCCAAGTTCTTCATGTAAGTATCTTATTACTTTCTCTTTAGCTCTAAAATCGGTACTGTTTAAGTGAGTCTGTTCTCCTAAAAAAACTATTTTTTTATCTTTTAAAATATCCTTCAAAAAATTTAAATTTTTGACAGACATTTCATGCAAAGGGAATGCATCAAAATTTCTTAAAAATTGGCAAGAAGTTTCCTCTAAAAAAAAACACTGTAAAAAAAGGATTCCTATTATCTTTTTCATATTTATAGGGGACTTGTTCCTGTAAATCTCCTGAAAAAGAAGAATACTCTGTGATAATTTTTTCTATACCCCCCACTATCCTTAGAGTTAAGCGATGCGTCTCTAAGGATTTACTTCTCAGCAACGTCTCGGCCCTTGCCGGACGTTGCGTCAATCGTTCCATTATTTTCTCTAGAAACCAAAACCTTGTCTTTCATTTCTGCTACATTATTTATTTTATAAAAGCCATCTTCACCGGTTAAATAAAATTTTGCAGAACTGTGTTTGTAGTCTTCGGGCTTTGCACATAAATTCCATTTTCCTTTACAAGGGTTTAAGTGAATATAATCTAATTTTTGTTGGATAAATGTATCGCTAATACATTCTTTCCAGTCAAAAGATAATTGCCATACCTCATGCTTTTTGTTGTTGGTTTTTCGTTTTGCTTCTACCGCTCCGGAAAGTTGCTTTAATAATTCATGCTCGTTCTCCTCATTGAGTCTTTTAATAATATCATAAGCCATAAATCGTTTACCATTTCCCACTATGGTATTTATACTTTGTGCTTTATCCACAAAACTTATAACAGCATGTACATGGTTAGGCATTATAACAAATGCATTTACAAAATGACCTTGCTTTTTTAAATAATCAAACCATGTATACACGATATCATATCCATCTACCTTATCTATTAATGGCAACCAGTTATAACAGGTGAAAGTGATAAAAAATGTACCGAATGAATATGGGATAGTTCGTTTTACTGGCATAGTTAAAACTAAGAATATTTAATTAAATTTTACAAGTAGGTGTGGTTGTATTTACAAAAGTATTGAGAGTATACTTACGCAACGTCCGGCAAGGGCCGAGACGTTGCTGCGAAGAATTAACCGAAGCGTATCTAAGGATTTTCTAATAATGATGAGTATTTACTCATCAATCACAGCCCGCACAAATTATTAAAACCTCAACCCTTAACAGCACTTTCCCACGCAGATTTAATCTTTAATAACCTGATAAAATATGGAGTAAGCAAAATAAGTTCCAACCTGAATGAAAATCTCATTTCAGAATTCAACAAAGAATAACTCATCAGCATAATACAAATTGCAGTACCTAAAATAGCATCTACAATTCCTAATTTTACAGCCCAATCTTTTTGTTGTAAAAAACCAAATGAAACGATGCCTTTTAGTGTAAAAATTACAATTATTAAAATACCAATTAATGATGTTGGATCAGTAGTAGTGAGCCCATAAATTGATAAATCTATACTGTATCCTACAAGTCCTGCTATAAGTGTAACAGGTGCTATAACGCCACAAACGAGAAAAATCCAACTAAATACTTTTATCCACCATGGAAGCAGTTTTTTTCTTTCAATTAAACTTAAGGGAATAATATTTTCGGGTAAAAGATCCTCGGGTATTTCTTGCATTTAGTTTAAATTAACTGGTTATTGATTTTTAAAATTATTGGTTAATTTATATTTATTCACTTTTTAAACCTTTAATCATTTTACCTAAATTGTCTTCTTCAAAGAATGGTGCGGAAAGATCTTTTGCTTTTGCCATTATTTCTTTCACTCCCTCTTTGGTTATTTTGTTTAACGGATATGCTCTTTGTAAAGCTGTTTCATGATCTACAAACTGTGTGGCAGCAATTGCTTCCGCTGTAGCCATTACTTTCAGCCCGTCATCTTTCAATTTACCCAACTCATAAATTACATAACTAAGCGCTAGAAAATACTTTTTTTCAAATTCAATTATTGCTTTGTTATTGCCAATGGCTGGCATTATATTGTACGGGGAGTTTACAATATTATCTGTAAGGTATTTTGTAGTTGCCTCGTCAATAACACCATTATCTACAAATTGTATTTTACCCTGTAATGCCTGGGGGTAAATACTCAACCATCGCAATTTTCTCCTAAGTTCATGCACTTGTAGCTCAATATCCGTAAATTCATTACCGGTTTTTTCATAAAATTCTTTAATATCCTTTATGGCTTTTTTATAAAAATTATTAATGGCGTCTGCTTCTTTTTCTGGCTCCATCCAATCTGCTTTCTTTATTTTTTTTCTAATTCTTTTTGTACGGGAGCGATCACTGTTTATCCATCTTTTCTTTTTTAAAAGTATGTTGAGTTCCAACATTTTTTCATCTCTTTTTTGCTCCATATACATTCTTATGGTAGTAAGCATTTCTGGGTCAGTTAAAAATTCTTGAGCAAACGCATCATAATGGTCAATATCTCCCAATGCATCTTCCAGCGATTTAAAATACTCTTTTGCATACGCAAACCTTTTTTCGTTGTGCAAACCTGCATACAATTTTGATAACCCCTCCAGCATAAATGCTTTTGTACGTGCATCGTTTTTATACAAATACAAAGCGGGGTTATCCGTCTTTGATGATTGCAGTATAAGCTCATCTAATTGAATTAAATAATATTCAAATCTGCCCAGTCCTTGAGTCATAAAATATAAATGAAATGAAAAAATGTGAATTAAAATTTTTATTGCTCAAAATAAGCAATGGTGCCGCCAACCCATGTTTTATCTTTGTTGTAACGGGTACCAATCATTTTGCCTTTGCTCAGTCTGGCTAAATTATGAACAGCAATTGGTCTCTCCCACTCATCTTTCCAAAAATAAAACAACCTTATTTCTGCTTTTGCAGCCTCATCGGGCGTTTCAATGATAGATGCATATTTTACTTTCCTTTGAAGTATCCAATTCTCGGGGTCTTTAATGTTATCAATATCCTCCTGTATAACATCAATGACCACACCCATACCTGCAAATGAAAACAAAGGCTTTAAAACAAACTCATCTAAATTTACCGGCTGGGTAATTTCATTTAAAAAAAATGTTTCCGGCACATATGGATTGTCAATAAACGGCAATGTGAACTTGCTTATACGATAAAACCAGTTTGGATGTGGAACCCATTCAACATCGTATTCTTTTGTAAGATCAATAATATCTGTAAGTCCTTCCTGTTGCTGGAGATCATCAAAAATAAGTCTGTTATATATTCTTTTTACGATTTGCTTTTCGCCATTTTCTTTTATGTAATACAATTGTTTTCCATCTGCTTTCAATTTTGTTAAGCAAACAGGTTCTATACCGAGCAATTGTTTTGTAGCGTAAAAGTCAATACGGGTTTTTTGTTTTTCAGGAAAAATTTCAAGGAGAATTACATCTTCCACATCATGATCTCCTACAAAAATATCTTTTAACAATTGTATATAGGTTTCTTTGTTGTACCCATTTAAATAGGAAGAATGCGTAGCCGGCAAATCAGCATATTTTGCTGTAATCTCACTATGAAATGCCTGAAATCCATATAGGGTTGGAAAGCCCTGCATTTCTATCAACTGCGGCTCAAACTCACCTTTTTCATTTTCACAAATACCAAAATCAAATACCATGCATTGCGCATGTTTTTCATCTCCCGGTACATTTACATCTGCCGGTATACTTCGTTCTGTAAGTGCTTTAAAATTTGGTGCTACAATTACATCAATAATGTCTTCGCATGCATCCAGCATTTTTTTAGTAAAATCTTTTCCAATAAAGATGGGGGTTTCTGCATTTCTAAAATCTAATGATCCTGGGCTAATTGCCTCTACTTCTTTCAGGTAGGTATTGTATTTTTCTTCTGTAAAATTGCTATTGAATTTTTCTCTAAGATTTTTTTGCATAAACAGTATTTGTAAAAGAATATTTAATCAAATATAAATTTAAGATTAATCCTTTACACAAATATATAAATAGGCAAGCGTAAAAATTGTTGTATTAATTTTTATTAACGGCAGGCGTGATTGAAGAATAAATATACTGTTATACAATTCCGATTGAACCCAAGAAGTCCAACTTTAAACTTCTACACATTCCAGTTTTCTAACAGCATTCTGTAAAAAATTTGGCAGAATGTGCGCATAAGTGTGTGCAATTTTATCTGGGTCACCCAAATGCTCAATCATGCTTTTCCATTTTTCTTCACCATGGTTTTCCACTACTATTTCTTTACGCTCTGGTCTTTGCAAATACATGCTCATACCTATCGCATCAGCCTCGGGGTGAAACTGAGTACCCACCATGTTTTCATTAAAACGAATTGACATTATAGCTCTTTCTAAAGGAATATGTGGTCTGTTTTTTTCTATAGCAAGAATATTTCCTCCGATATTTTTTAACCGGTTATGATTGGGTTGGGTTACTTGATAATCTCTGCTATCAACAGCATAAAATGGATCTGTTAATCCGGCAAAGATTGCATCCTTATTGGCATCAGCTAAATAATGAATAGGAAAAACTCCAAATGCAGTACTCTTTCTTTTGCTTACTTCTGCAATTTCGAAATACCTGCATGCAAGCTGAAAGGAATGGCAAATAAAAAAAACCTGCTTTTTTATTATATTTTGTTCAGCGCTGTTATACTCTTCTGTATTCTTTATCCAATTAAAAAAATCATTTTCCCATTTGCTTCCTTTGCTTTCCAATGGTGAGCCTGGACCACCACTGCATAGATAAATATCATACGATAAATTAGGTAACTCATCAAGTTGCCTCACATTAAATTCGTCCCGTACAAGATCTCTGTGATTTATTTCCGCAAAATGGTTTAAAATTTCTCTTAGGCAACGCATTCCTTGGTTTTCTACCCCCTCATACATATCTAATATAGCAACACGAATTGGTACATTTTCATAGTTCATATATTCAAAATTATGAATTACTGCATAAATATGATGTAGAATATGGGTAAAATTTGAGTAGATTGATAATTATAACTTTTTGATATTTTTGGATCAGAAAAAATTATTGGTCGTAAATAATGAATTGTTGAAATAAAATTATTCAAATCAATACTCTAAATTTCTGCCTCCGGGTCCATCCACATTATTTCCCACAGGTGACCATCTAAATCTTCAAAGCCATGTAAATACATATATCCATTTACTTGTTTTTCGTTTGCTGCAGTACCTCCTTCTGCAACAGCAGTTTTCACAACTTCATCTACTTTTTCTTTACTATCTACACTTATACAAATAATAGCTTCTGTAGTTTTAAAAGCATCTGCTAATGGTTTTTTGGTAAACTTTTCAAAGACAACATCTTGCAGTAGCATCACAGAAATAGTGTCGCTTATTATCATGCACGCAGCAGTATCATTGGTAAATTTTGGATTGAACCCGTAACCAAGCTTTGTAAAAAAATCAATTGATTTAACAAGGTTTTTTACCGGTAAGTTTACAAAAATTTG
>JANPIF010000075.1:0-5091 GCA_031424845.1 Ferruginibacter sp. | reverse complement strand
TGCTCAATGGCATCTCTTCTGATATTTCGAATAGAAACCTTTGCATTTTCACCCTCAGCGTTACATTTTTTAACCAGTTCTTTACGTCTTTCTTCTGTAAGGGGTGGTAAAAACAGCCTTATTATTACACCATCATTTTGTGGATTAATACCAATATTTGCTGCTATAATGGCTCTTTCAATTACCTGCAACATATTTTTTTCCCAAGGTGTTACAGATATTGTACGTGCATCTAAGGTTGTAATATTGGCAATTTGACTTATAGGTGTGGGGCTTCCATAATAATCAGCTACAATACCATCTAGCATTACTGGATTTGCTTTTCCTGCTCTAATTTTAACTAGTTCAGTTTCCAGGTGGTTGATGGCTTTACCCATTGTTGCGGAAGCCTCGTCTATAATTATTTGTAAATCTTCTGACATAAAAAATGAATTGGGTGCAAAGCTAAAAAAAATCTGATGTGTTATCATCAGATTTTTACTTTTTAATATAATTATGTGTTTTTATCATTAATCGGCCTCTACCGTCTCTTGAGCAAAACTATAAATCTTATGAGTTGTAATTACTTTGTTTTCTTCGCTCTCCATTATATAAGAATTTTTTAATTTTTGTTTTGCATAGTAAATAATGCCAATCATTAATAAAGCCATCGCCAGTAAAGAACCTATTACGATTGTACAATCAAAATTTCTTAATAAAAATGCCGTTGCTATAAATAATATAGTTGCTCCTACCAAAGAAAAAACTATTTTTTTATGAGAAAAGCCTAAATCCAATAAGTAATGGTGTACATGTATCCTATCCGGGCTAAAAGGTGAGCGTCTGTCTAATATTCTCATTCCGAAAACCCTTAATGTATCAAATAATGGTACCATTAAAACTGCAAAACCTAAAGCAGGTGATGCATGTAAACTAAAAGTTTCTCCCGTAGAACCTGCAACGTTTATAAATTTTATAACCAAGATAGAATTTATTAAACCTATAAGTAAGGAACCTGTATCACCCATAAATATTTTAGCCGGAGAAAAATTATAAATTAAGAATCCTACTATAGCACCTGATAGTGATAAAGATATTACAGCATATGAAAGTTCGTTTGCAAAATAAAAATAAGTACCAAATACCAATGTAGTTATTAAGCCCAAACTACCAGCTAATCCATCAATACCATCAATTAGATTAAAAGCATTGGTAATGACGATGATTGTAAATATGGTAAGAAAAACACTTGCATAGTAAGGAATTGTTGTAATTCCTAAAAATCCATGCATGTCATTTAAATAGATATTGCCAAAATTCATTACAATAAATGCCGCTATTAGCTGACCGATAAATTTTTTATTAGCGGAAAGTATTAAAATATCATCCTTTAAACCAAGAAAAAATATAACGATACAAGCAGCTGCAAAGTATTGAAGTTCATGAGAATCAGGAGCTCCCATTAAAGTAGCCACTATAAAACCTGCAAAAATTCCCAATCCTCCTAAAGTTGGTATTACTTCTTTGTGAACTTTTCTTTCATCGGGTTCATCGAACAGTTTTTTAGTTTTTGCAATTTGTATTATTACGGGTATGGCAAAGAATGTAATAATGAATGCTAAAACAGAACTAAGTATAATATGTTGCATAAGATTAAAGACCAGTACGGTACAAAAGTATTAAATAAGTTGTTATTAAGATGTTTTTAACATTCTAAATGTTGCCTCTTTACAAAAATATAATATTATCTCCCTTATACTATTAAAACGTGACTAATGCTTTTTAATTTCTGGATATAAATAAATTCTTGAAAATGCAATTCAGAATGACCTCTTTAAAGTACGTTTGCAGTACAAAAATTTTACCATACTTAAATTCAACGAAAATGAGCAGTTTAAAGGATACAGCAATACAAATTAGAAGAGATATTGTTAGGATGGTACATGGTGTACAAAGTGGGCATCCTGGAGGTTCATTAGGTTGTACAGAGTATTTTACAGCACTTTATTTTGAAGTTTTAAAACACAATCCAGATTTTAAAATGGATGGAAAAGAAGAGGATTTGTTTTTCTTAAGCAATGGACATATTTCCCCAGTTTGGTACAGTACACTGGCAAGGAGTGGATATTTCCCCATATCTGAACTCGGTACTTTTCGCAAACTAAATAGCAGATTACAAGGTCATCCTACTACACACGAACATTTGCCAGGTATTAGAGTTGCAAGTGGATCGCTTGGGCAAGGAATGAGTGTAGCGATAGGTGCAGCTATTACAAAAAAGTTAAATGGAGATAAACACTTAGTTTTTTCTTTGCATGGTGATGGAGAATTAGAGGAAGGACAAAACTGGGAAGCCATTATGTTTGCAGGAAGCAAAAAGGTAGATAATTTAATAGCAACTATTGATTTGAATGGTCAACAGATTGATGGTTCTACCGATAAAGTAATGGATCTTGGAAACCTACATGCAAAATTTGAGGCATTTGGATGGGATGTAATGGAAATGGATGGCAATGATGTAGACGCAGTTGTAGCAGGATTAAATGAAGCGAAAACCAGAACAGGAAAAGAAAAACCTGTAATAATATTAATGAAAACAGTAATGGGAAGAGGCGTTTCCTTTATGGAAGGCACCCATGAATGGCATGGTATAGCTCCCAATGATGACCAACTTGCTAAAGCTTTAGCCGAATTGCCAAGTACTTTGGCTGATTACTAAAGATGTATAATTAAACCGTTTCTGAAAATGAAACGGTTTTTTACTTTAATTGAATGCGTTGCTTTGCTGCTTTGTGGGCAGGAAACCAAGACGCCAAAAAAGCGATAGACAGAGCTGTAGCAGCTACCATTAAAAAATCTGTTCCAATTAATTTTACAGGAAAATAATCTATTAAGAAAGATCCGCCACTTATTTTAATGATGTGAAATTTTAGTTGCAAAACGCAAATTAATAGGGCCAATACAATTCCTGAAGCTGCCCCTATAATACCGAGTAACAATCCTTCCGTTAAAAATATTTTTCTGATACCACTTTTTGTGGTTCCCATACTTTGTAAAATACTTATGTCTTTTCTTTTTTCGAGCACAAGCATGGTAAGCGCACTTACCATATTAAAGGCGGCAATAATTAAAATGAGTGTAAGTACTGCATAAATTGCCCACTTTTCTAATCGCATGGTGCTGTACAAATTGGCATTTTGTTCATATCGGGTTTGCACTTTATATGTAGGGCCAAGGTATTGCTGAAGAATTTTTTGAGCGGTTTCTTCATCAGTTTTTTCTGCAAATTTTATTTCTGCTGCCGAAAATTCATCTGCTCCAAAACCCATTTGTTGTTTTACAAATTCAATATTGGTTAAAGCATATTGATTGTCTATTTCTTGTTGGATCGTAAATACCCCTACTGCAGTTGCATTTCCTTCGCTCATGGCATCTGCGGCCACTGCATTAAGATTTTTTTTAGGCAAAATAAGGGTAACGACGGAAGCAGGATAAGCTTCGCTCATATTTATTGAGACCGCATTTTGTACACCATATCCAACAATTAATTTTGGAGTGTCAATTAAACCTACATCAAAATTACCTTCAGAAATACTTTGAGCTACTCCACTTATATTTCCGTAATTTTTATCTACCCCTTTTAAAGAAACTACAGTTTGTTGTTCGCCGTTTTGCAACAATGCTTTTTCCTCTGCAATCATTGCCATTCCTTCATTAAAGGGCATTTTGCCGATACTATCTATTTGTTCATTTGTAAGTTTAAAAGTTTTTCCTGTGGCAGGAATTATCCTCATATCACTGTAGAACGAAGAATATAAAGATTTCACCAATCCTTCAAAACCATTAAAAACGCTTAATACTAATAATTGGCAACAGGTAGCAAAAGCTATAACTACTGTAGTAACCCACGCAATAATATTTATGGCGTTTGCAGATTTCTTAGCTTTAAAATATCGCCATGCAAAACGGAAGTACAAAGTAATTGGTTAAAGGTTACGAATTATTAGTTACGGGTTATTATGTGCGGAGCAATAGTTGCAAGTTTAGCCAATGGTTACTATTTTTTAGAGGATGAAGTTTCTTCATCAATTTCTTTACTACTATTTTCTTCCTTTTCATTGATGGTTGTAGATGCGGGAGCAGCAATAGCATCTGTCTTTTTAATCTCTTTAAATAAAACCTCCATTTTATCTACATAATCCAAGGTATCATCTATATAAAAAGTAAGTTGTGGCATGCTTCTTAATTGATGGCGTACCCTGGCTGTTAATTCTTTTTTAATTTCCCAATTACGCTCCTGTATTTTATTTAAAGTTTCAACAGGATCTTTAACCTGAAAAAAACTTAAATATATCCTTGCATCAAAAAGATCCGGTGTTATTTTTACTGCGGCAATAGAAACCATTCCACCATCAATCATAGAAAGCCCTAAACGCTGGAATATTTCATTCATATCTTTTTCAATAACGGCTGCTACCTGCTTTTGTCTTTTACCTTCTAACATGTCTTACACTTTTAATAGCTGTAAAATTAGTTACTTTGTAGCTTTTACAACTTTTATTATACATGAAAAAATATTCGCTAATATTTAAATATCTAAAAGATTATAAATTGGCTTTGGCCTCTTATATTTTGTGTACAATACTTTCCATATTTTTTGGTATAGCGTCACTTGGTATGTTTCTTCCTTTTTTACAGGTATTATTTAAAGTAGATATGGGGGGAGTACCGGTAACTACAGGCACAAATAAATTATCTCTTTTTCAAGTAATAAAAGAAAAAATTGCAGAACTTGTAAGTACAAGTACTCCTGTACAAGCTTTAGGTACCATTTGTTTATTAATAGTGGTAAGTATAATATTAAAAAATATTTTCTTGTACCTGGCATCTCGTTCATTGCAGCCAGCCAAAAATAAAGTTTCAACAAGGTTTAGGATAGATATTTTCAACAAAGTTTTGAGTTTACCAATAGGGTATTTTACGGAGCAGCGAAAAGGTGATTTAATGAGCCGTATGACAAATGATGTAGGACAAGTGGAGGGTTCCGTATTATCTGCTTTGGAAGGATGGGTGAAAGATCCTTTACAAATTATTTTTTACCTCATTGTACTT
>JANPIF010000074.1:0-6610 GCA_031424845.1 Ferruginibacter sp. | reverse complement strand
ATTTTTTAAAAACATTGTTAAAAACAAAAGGTACTGCAAGGCCCACAAATGCTGCACAAAACAGCCATGCGCCTATAATTATAACTAATATACTTTTGTTTCTTTTTATTTGCCTCCTGTTAAACCAAACAATTAATGCTGCAAGAATAGTAAAACAAATGAGCAATGTATTTGTTTTAAACAGCAATGAAACTACCAATAAAACAGCCATAGATACACCAGCAATTAAATAGCCGGGCGGTAATCCTTCTCTATACATTGCTATTAAAAAAGAAAAATAAACAAGTGCCAAACCAGTTTCTCCTTGCAATATTGATAAAGCAGCCGGTGCAAATGCTATACCTGCGGCAATGAGTTGCGATTTTGGTTTATTAAAATCAGTTTCTTGCAGCGATAGAAATTTAGATAAGGCCAATGCTGTAAATATTTTGCAAAGCTCTACCGGTTGTAAGTTCATAAACCCAAGTGGTATCCAGCTTTTAGATCCCTTAATTTCTTTACCCACTACAAAAGTGGCTATGATAAGTACAATACCAATTAAGTATGAAAGGTTGGCTGTGGCCGTGAAAAATTTACTATCGGTTAATAAGATAAAAGTGCCCACTACACAACAGGCGCAAAAAAAGTAAAATTGTTTACTGTAGTTTGTTTTAAAACCAAAGAGGGTTTGAACAAAATTTTGAGTACTCTTATACTCTACCGATATAATGCATACCAAGCCTATTAAAATAATCATGGCATACAAAGCAATCATTATTTTATCGGTGCCTTTTGTTATAGAAGAATTTCGTTGGTACATTTATTTGGTGTGGTTAATTGTCAATCTTTGCTACAGTATCTGGCTGCACAGGTTTTTGTTTGTCAGGCAAGATAGCCTCGGTTTTTGTTTCAGGCTTTTTATTTCCTTTGTCTTTTTTTTCTTTGTCCTGTTTTTCTTTAATCAATTTTGTAATGGCATCTTCGTCTTCTCCATCATCTATTCCTGTTGTATCTTTTATAATCTTTATAAAACCTTTTGCTATGAGGTAAGCAGAATCGCTTGAGTGGCGCACAGAATCCTGTCTCCTCATTTCGCTGTAAATCCTTTTGGGTATTAAACTAAGTTTTGATAAGCTTTCAATTTTTGCTAAACGGGCTTTATCAGTAATAGAATCTTTTAAATATTTTTCAATCATTAATCCAACTATTGGGGCAGCATAAGTACCGCCAAATCTTCCACTGTTTTCCACCACACACATAATAGCAATTTTAGGATTATCTCTTGGCGCAAATGCACAAAAGAATGAATGATTCTCTTGCTTTACACCTCTGTAATAATTTTCAACGGTACCGGTTTTACCACAAATCACAATATCTTTTACTCTGGCATTAGCCCCTGTACCCCTATCAAGCACACCCTGCATACCATCGTGAACTACCTCAAAAATACTGTCGGGTATATCAATTGGTCTGTTTTTTATTTTGTATTGTTTCAGCACTTCGTATTTATCACCACCTTCAATAGAGTCAACAACATGGGGTGTAATGTACCAGCCTTTATTAGCTATGTAAGCCATTTCATTTGCAACTTGTATGGGTGTAGTTACTACTTCGCCTTGCCCAATACTTACAGAACGAAAGCTGCAATAATTCCATTTGCCTGGACCAAATATTTTTGGATTATTAAAATAAGCTGGTGTAGGAACAAAACCTCTAACTTCAGATGGTACGTCTACCCCAAGTTTATGCCCAAGCCCGAATGCATACATATATCTATCCCAAGCTGCAAGACTACTATCAATGTTTGGATATTTTGGATTATTAATTACCCGCTGCATAACCGTAGCAAAGTAGGTATTATCAGATAAAGTAATAGCGCCTCTCAAATCAAAAGTACCAAAATCTAAACAGCGCATTGGTCTGCCGCTACCACAACCATAAAATGCACCACCACAACTAACGGTAAATTGTGGGGTAATAACCCCTTCATGTAAACCTACCAAAGCCTGCAATGTTTTAAAAGTAGAACCAGGTGAATAAGTCGCACTAACTGTTCTGTTAAGTAACGGCAATGAAGGATTTAAAAATAATTCAGAGAAATGTTTTCTTCTCTCGCTACCGGTTAAATATTTTGGTTGATAAGTAGGAGCACTCACCATAGCAATTATACCACCAGTTTTGGGGTCAACTGCTACAATTGAACCTAACTTATTCTGCATTAATTTTTCGCCCAATTCCTGCAGTTCTACATCAATAGATGTATGTAAGTTTTGCCCGGCAACTGGCATGGTATCATACTTGCCGTTTTCCAGTTTTTCTGTAAGCCTGTTTTTATTATCACGCTTCCAGTATTCAATGCCACGCCCGCCCATCAATACTTTTTCATAACTTCTTTCAATACCAGTCATACCAGCATAATCGCCAGATACGTAGCCTTCATCTTTATGCTTCTTTAAAAAATTTGTATCTACTTCTGCTGTATAGCCAAGCACATTTGCTGCGGCATCGTAGGGGTAACTCCTTACTGATCGTTCCTGCAAATAAAAACCCGGTGTAAATAAATACATTCTTTCATTTAGCATGGCTTGTTTATCATCGCTTAGCAATGCTTCAAAAACGGAAGTTCTAGTGCGACCATTTTTTATGATTATTTCCACAACTTTTTTATTAAACTGTGCAGTATCTATTCCTAATATTTTACAAAGTGCAAAAGTGTCAACTCCTCTCAATTTATTTGGTGTAACCATTAAATCGTAAATGATGGTGTTTTGTAAAATTGCTTTTTTATGGCGGTCATATACAATTCCTCTATCAGGATAAATTACTTTTCTAAAAGTACCCTGGGCATCTGCCTGCAACCTAAGATCGGAGGAGAAAAGTTGCAGATTTGCCAACTGCGCAATAATAATTACGAACATGGCGACAAAAACTAGCATTACAACATTTTTTCTCGACTGGTTAAAGGCAGACATTTTGTGTGGGGAATTGTAGGTGAGTACGTATTTTTATAAGTAAATTTTCTGCAAGATAATTTTTATTTGGGGCTCTCACCAGAGAAATTATAATCAAATTTTGTCCGCTGCCCGTCTACAATCTTTTATTGCCTAAAAGGCAGGCAATAAAAGGATTTCCGTCTAAGCAGCGCAGCCATTCAGCTTTCTATCTTAATCAACAAGTCTCAACAATTTAAAAATTATTTTAAAAGATTACTATATATATATCTTCAAATATTTCTCCATGTGTTTCTTCCCTCCGGGGGAGGTTAGGAGGGGCTTCCTACACCGTATTCGTCCTAAACTTCTGCTTCCTCACAAAAATCAACTCTGTAATTACAATTAATAAAACACTGATAGTGGTAGATAAAATTGTTTTTACAAGAAAATACCAGATATTACCAAACTGCCATGCTTCCAATAAAAACAACCATGCGTTGTGAAAAAAACTAAGAATACCCATGAAAATAATGTATGGTAATAATCCTCCCATACTTTTTATAGATGGTTCTTCAAAGTTGGTATCTGCCCCTTCTTGCGGAATAAAAATATTTACCAAAAAAGGTCTAATGTAAGCAATGAGTACACAAGCCGCAGCATGAAAACCGGGGTTGTGCCAAAAACTATCTAATATAAAACCATAAATGAATGCAATAACCATTAACCATGTACGGGTCATTTTAAAAGGCAACCATAAAATAAATAGAAAATATAAATAAGGCGTCACCATTTGATGCAGGTGTATTTTATCGAGTACAAAAACTTGTACAAACAAAAACAAAATAGCCCTCAAAATATTTTTTACCAGAATGCTCATTTAATTATTAGCGGCTTTTGCTTTTTCAAGAATATTTTTTACCGGCTCAGCGTCTATGCTTTGAATTGCATAAACATATTCAATACTATAAAAATCTGCGGCAGATTTTAAAGTTATTTTATAATTATTGTTGGAGGTTTCTGGCTTCACATCTGTTACCCTACCAATGTAAATTCCTTTAGGAAATATTGCACTGAAACCACTTGTAATAACAGTATCACCTTTTGCTATTTTGGCACTTTTAGGAATATTATTCAGCGACAATATATTAGGTCTTTCTCCATTCCAACTAAGTGTACCTGTTTCCCCACCTTTCAATAATTTACCACTTAGTTTACTATCCTTGTGTAGCAAACTCATTACGGCTGCATAATCTCCGTTAACTTCTGTTATTATACCAATCACATCATTATTAACACCAACTATACCCATACCTTTTTTAAAAGTATGAACGTTATCACCATTAATTACCAAGAAATTACTTTGAGAAGAAATGCTATTCGATACAACTTTAGCATGTAGATAATTAAATTTTCTGTACTGCAATACTGAGTCAATCCTCATAGTATCTACTACCAGCTTGTCAGCCGAGTCTTGTACATTATAATTACTTCGAAGTTTATTATACAAAACTTCATTGGCTTTTACCAACGAATCGTTTGTTCTTTTTAACTGAAAGTAATATTCAATTTTGTTGTACTGTTTATTTATGCCGCCTGTAAATTTATTAGCAGTATTGCCAAAGGCAGCTTCATGTGTTTTACTGTAACTCACAATAAAGTAAATACAAAGCACCTGCAAAAACAGGAAAATTAAAAGGTTGGAATAGCGCCTTATAAAAAGGAAGATGTTACGCACGGAAAGTAAATTGTAATTTGAAATTGGGAATTGGGAAGAATAGTCTTAATCCCAATTCTCAATTTCTATAAAGTCAGGTTAACGCATTACAAAAGGATACCTGTCATAATTTTTAAGAGCTATACCGGTTCCTCTTACCACACTTTTCAGTGGATCATCAGCCACATGCACCGGCAACTTTATTTTATTGGCAATTCTTTTATCAAGCCCACGAAGCAAGGCTCCACCGCCTGTTAAATAAAGCCCACGGCGATAAATATCTGCTGAAAGCTCAGGAGGTGTTGTTTCTAATGCCTTTAAAATTGCTTCTTCAATTTTAAAAACACTTTTGTCTAACGCATCTGCTACTTCTTGGTAACTTACCATTACTTGCTTTGGAATACCTGTTACAAGGTCACGGCCATTTACAGGAATATCATCTGGAGGATTATCTAAATCTTTCATAGCAGCACCTACTTGTATCTTTATTTGTTCTGCGGTACGCTCACCAATTAATAAACTATGGTAACGGCGAAGCGCTTCCATAATATCTGCTGTAAACTCATCACCAGCCACACGAATACTTTGGTCGCAAACAATTCCTGCCAAGGCAATAACAGTAATACCAGTTGTACCACCACCAATATCAATAATCATATTTCCCACAGGCTCTTCCACATCTATACCAATACCAAGTGCTGCTGCCATTGGCTCATGTATTAAATAAACTTCTTTTGCACCTGCTTGCTCAGCACTATCTCTTACTGCACGTTTTTCTACCTCGGTTATGCTGCTGGGTATGCAAATCATCATTCTCCAACTTGGTGCTATCAATGGTTTTTTAGGATAAACCATTTTAATCAACTCACGAATCATTAATTCTGCGGCATTAAAATCTGCAATTACTCCATCACGTAATGGACGCACAGTTCTAATGCTTTCGTGGGTTTTTTCGTGCATCATCAATGCCTTTTTGCCCACAGCCAATAAAAGTTTAGGATTGTTTCTATCAAGTGCAACAATGGATGGTTCATTAACCACCACTTCATCGTTGTGTATTATTAGGGTATTTGCTGTACCAAGATCTATCGCAATTTCTTGCGTAAAAAAATTAAAAAGGCCCATTTTTGGTGTGTGCTAATGTAGTTAAAGGAATACGGACAAAGTTGATATAAATAATTGAATTTACAACATTCAAAATCCTTTTTTGCAAAATATTTTAACAACTATTTTTTACTGAAACCTGCATGGCAAAAGGTTTTACTAAGATGTTTAGTTTTGAACGAGTGTTAAATTAAAGATCACAACAGTTTTTTTGTTATATAAAAAACTATTTAATTTTTAATAAATTAATAACCAATATCATCTCTGTATTTCATGTCTTCAAAATTTACCTGTTGCAATAAATAATCAGATTGCTCCACAGCTTCTTTAATATTTTCTCCAAATGAAACTGCTACCAATACTCTGCCACCGTTTGTAACAATTGCATTTTCTTTTTGTAATGTGCCTGCATGAAAGAGCAAACTATCCGGTAGATTATAAGAGTCTAAACCATTTATTACAATACCTTTTTTATAGGCTTCAGGATAACCACCACTTACTGCTACAATGCCAACGGCAGATCTATCATCAGGTTGTATTGAATGATTTTTCAATGTACCATTTGAAGTAGCCAACAGTACTTCCACAATGTCATTTTTTAACCTTGGTAAAACTACTTCCGTTTCAGGATCTCCCATTCTGCAATTATATTCAATTACCATTGGCTCATCCTGGTCAATCATTAAACCAATAAAAACAAAACCTTTGTAATCAAGTTTATCTTTTTGTAATCCTTTAATAGTTGGTTCTATTACTTTATTAATAATCTTTTGCTTTAGCGATTCTGTCATTATTGGTACAGGACTTACCGCTCCCATGCCACCAGTATTTAACCCTGTATCTCCTTTACCAATTCTCTTATAATCTTTTGCTTCGGGTA
>JANPIF010000073.1:0-4516 GCA_031424845.1 Ferruginibacter sp. | reverse complement strand
AAATAAATTATCTGTAAAAGATCGTTTTAAAAATATAACGGAAAAACTATTTGGCATAAGGTTATTCGATTATAGAAATTATAAAGTGGTATAAAAAAAAGCATAGTTTTTTAGGAATTTTATAAGACAGAAGTTTACTTAAGAGTAGATGTATTCTACTGCACAATAAAAGTTGAAAAAAGGTTTACTGATGAAACGCTGCGGGATAGCAGCGGAAAGCCCGCAGCGAAGCGAGGACTTGCAGCGAATAGCCCGGGCAAAAGCTACATAGAGATCCACCTTTGATAGCGCCAAATTTTCTTTTAAAAATTATTAATTAATTTAGCTTTTAACTAATCAACAAACTTGCTATGTATAATTTACTGAAAGGAAAAAAAGGAATCATATTTGGTGCGCTGGATGAAAAATCGATAGCGTGGATAACTGCACTTAAATGCCATGAAGAAGGGGCTGAAATTGTACTGAGCAATGCGCCGGTGGCAATGCGCATGGGTGAAATTAATAAACTGGCTGAGAAAATAAATGCACCGGTTATTGCGTGCGATGTGAGCAGTGCTGATGATGTAGAAAACCTGATAGCTAAAACAATGGAGCATTTTGGTGGTGGGTTTGATTTTATTTTGCATTCTATTAGCATGAGTATAAATGTGCGCAAGGGCAAACATTATACAGAAATAGATTATACGCATAATCTGAAAACTTTTGAAATAAGCAGCATGAGTTTGCACCGTGTGCTGGCTTGCTGTATGAAGCATGATGCGCTGAATGAATGGGCAAGTGTGGTAGCGCTTACATACATAGCTGCTCAAAGGGTTTTTCCAGATTATAATGAAATGGCTGACGCAAAATCGTTGTTGGAAAGTGTGGCACGCAGTTTTGGTTATCACTACGGTGTAAAAAAACATGTGAGGATAAATACAATTTCTCAATCTCCTACTAGAACAACTGCAGGAAGTGGTGTAAAGGGTTTTGACGGATTTATATCTTACGCAGAAAATATGAGTCCACTCGGTAATGCAAGTGCAGAAGATTGTGCAAACTACACCATTACTTTATTTAGCGATCTTACAAAAATGGTTACTATGCAAAACTTATTTCATGATGGTGGCTTTAGTAGTACAGGTGTAACGCAGGGAGTGATTGATCAGATGGAGAAGTAAAAATCAATTGGCAAGTGGTAAGTGGCAGTTGGCAAGTGGGAAGTGTTAGATTACAACCTATAGTATAAAATAAAAAAAGTAAAAATTGAATTTAGAAAATAACCATCATGAATTTGAAACTAAAAGTCCTTCGCCAGTCGGCGGAGATTTAGGGGCTGAGGTTATCATTTCTTTAATAGTGGCAGCATCTAACAACAATGCTATTGGTAAAAGCAATGCCATGTTGTGGCACCTGCCGGAAGACCTTAAATTTTTTAAAAATACTACTTGGGGTATGCCAATTATTATGGGCAGAAAAACGTTTGAATCTGTTGGTAAACCTTTACCAGGCAGAACAAATATTATTGTGACATCTAACAAAGATTGGAGTGCAGATGGAACTATAACCACCACAAATATTGATGAAGCTTTAAAAGCTGCACAAGAAACCGGTGCAAAAGAAATTTTTATTACCGGTGGAGGTGAAATTTATAAACAAACGATGTCTATTGCCAATAAAATTTATCTTACTCGGGTGAATACGGATATTGATGGCGATGCATTTTTTCCTGGAATTGATGAAACAATATGGGAGAAAGTTTTTGAGAGAAAAGTGGAAGCAGATGAGAAAAATAAGTTTGATATGAGTTTTGAGAGATGGGAAAGAGTTTCGAGTTAGGAGTTTCGGGGAACGGCTCTAAAAAATTTAATGTACTTTTTAAAATACACCCTTCTCATATATTGTTATTATTCACTTTTCGATTTTATCATTCCAACCCGCAACCAATAACCCGTAACCATTAACCTTCCTCTCTTGTACACACACTTTCAATTAGCAAAAAAATACATAAGGTATTACATTACTGCTTCCAATGGAAAAGGCCATGGTGTGCACTCTCCGTTTGTATTTGAATTTATAAAATTCATATTGAATGATAAAGAAGTTTACAGTTGTTATGATAAAATAGAAGTACTTCGTAAGCAATTACTAAAAGATAAAACAGTAATTGATGTAGAAGATTTTGGTGCAGGATCTACCATTATTAAAACTAAAAAAAGAATTGTAAAAAATATTGCATCCTCTTCATTAAAGCCGAAAAAGTACAGTAGGTTATTGTTTAGAATGGTACAATACTATGATAGAAAAAATGTATTGGAACTTGGCACGTCATTGGGTATAACCACGGCTTATATTGCCTCTGCAAAAAATATTCCGATTGTTACTTCTATGGAAGGCTCGGGAAATATTGCCAACATTGCCAGGCAAAGTTTTGCATTATTACGTTTGCAAAATATAGAAATTATAGAAGGAGATTTTGATGAAACATTGCCTCAATTTTTATCTATTAATAAGAAAATTGATTTTGCTTTTTTGGATGGCAATCATCGAAAAACTCCTACCCTTCAATATTTTGACCAATTACTTTTATCAACCAATGAGCAAACCATTCTTGTTTTTGATGATATACATTGGAGTAAGGAAATGGAAGAAGCATGGGAAATTATAAAACAACATGATGCTGTAACCCTTACCATTGATTTGTTTTTTATTGGGATTGTTTTTTTGCGAAAAGATTTTAAAGTGAAACAACATTTTGTGGTGAGATATTAAATAATATACATGATATTAGATTTAATAATGTAGAGACAAGATTAAAATTTTAAATCTTGTCTCTTTTTTATATCTTACAAGCTATAATATTATTTATGACAATAGGTGTTTTAAAAGAACCAAATAACGAAAAACGAGTATCTCTATTGCCTGAACATATTGTTGCATTAAAAAAGCAACAAGTAAATGTAATAGTAGAAAAAGGTGCCGGCGAAAATGCTTTTGCTACAGATGCTCAGTACCAATCTGCAGGATTTACAGTTGGATTGAAAAATGAGGTTTTACAAACTGCTGATATTATACTTTCCATACACGCACTTACTGAGGAAGATATTGCCAATTGCAAAGGCAAAATATTATTTGGTTTTTACCAGCCATTGTTTAATGCTGCTAATATTAAAGCGCTTGCAGAAAAAAACTTTACCATTTTTAGTATAGATATGTTGCCCCGTACAACACGTGCTCAAAGCATGGATGTGTTGAGCAGCCAGGCCAATATTGCCGGTTATAAAGCGGTACTATTAGCAGCTAATTTATACCCAAAATATTTTCCAATGTTTATGACTGCAGCAGGAAGTATTCCTCCAGCAAAAATGTTGATTTTAGGAGCAGGTGTGGCCGGTTTGCAAGCTATTGCGACAGCAAAAAGATTGGGGGCTGTTGTGGAAGTTTTTGATACTCGTCCGCAAGTAAAAGAAGAGGTAATGAGCCTTGGGGCAAAGTTTGTAGAAGTAGAAGGAGCGGCTGATGCAGCTAAAGCCGGTGGTTATGCGGTAGAGCAGTCTGCTGAATTTATGGCTCGACAAAAAGCAAGAATTGCGGAGAGTGTTGCTAAAAGCGACATCATTATTACCACCGCTGCCATACCAGGTAAAAAAGCACCCATTTTAATTACAGAAGAAATGATTGCAAGCATGAAAAACGGCAGTGTAATTATTGATCTTGCCGCATCTACCGGTGGTAATACTGCATATACAAAAAACGACGAAACAGTAATTGTAAATGGTATTTCTATAGTTGGTAATTCTGCACTTGCTTCAGATATGCCAAGCGATGCGAGTAAACTGTATGGTAAAAAAATTTTAAATTTTTTACAACTTATCATTAATAAAGAAGGTGAAATAAATTTAAATTTTGAAGATGATTTGGTAAAAGGAACTTGTGTAGCACATGGTGGCATTATTACGAATGAAAGAGTGGAGGCAAGTTTAAAAATGTAGCGGTTCAATGTTTTGTACTTCGCAATTATTAATTCAGAATTTTTAATAAAAAAAATACTTAAAAAATTATATTGAGGTCGATTTTAGAACATTCTTTGAATTGAGAAAACTTCAGACCTTAAACTTTAAACCTTGAATTTTAAACTTTCTCATGGAACAAATTTTTTCTTTCTTCAACGACAACCAGCAAATAATTTACATGGTTATCCTCATGATTTTTTTGGGGATAGAAGTAATTGGTCGTGTACCAAGTGTACTGCACACGCCACTTATGAGCGGTGCCAATGCAATACATGGTGTAGTAATTATTGGTGCATTAATAGTAATGGGTGAAGCAGCGTCAGATAATTATGTTGCGCTTATTCTAGGTTTTTTTGCAGTTGTTTTGGGAACTTTAAATGTTGTGGGAGGTTTTGTGGTTACAGATAGAATGTTGGAAATGTTTAAAAAGAAAAAGTAGTGGGTAGAGGGCAATTGGCAGTTAGCAGTTAAACTCTTAAGCAGCGCAAAATAAAATAATAATTTGCATTAAAGGAATTAGCACC
>JANPIF010000072.1:0-37132 GCA_031424845.1 Ferruginibacter sp. | reverse complement strand
GGTTTAGATGAGGTTTTATCAATCCCCTTAATGTAAACTGTAAGTTTTTACAGCGTGCAAACTATCTGTTTTATTGAATGAAGAAAATAAAATATTTTTATAATACGCATACACTTAGGTATGAAAAGCTTGTTACACCCCTGCGGGTGAAGTTGTTGCGTTTTTTTGGATTAATATCGGCCTTGGTAGTAAGCTCCGCCATAGTTATATATTTATACAATAGATTTATCCCAAAACCTACTGACCTTGAAGTAAACAGGAAATACGAAAACCTTAAAGACAACTACAAGACCCTAAATGCTAAAGTAAAAGCATTAAATGAACAGATGGTGGTATTGGAAAAAAGAGACAATGAAGTGTACCGTTCTATTTTTGAACAAAACCCTTTGCCAGACAGTGCAAGAGCAAAACTTATTGAAAAACAAAAAGAACTAGAAAAGGATACAGTTATGAGAGATGATATTATTGGTAAAGACATTGCTGCCCAATTGAATAATTTGGATGCACGTATAAATTACCAAACAACGAGTTACAAAGGAATAGAAACTTTAATAAAAAACCAGGATGTAAAACTTGCGAGCATTCCTGCTATACAACCATTGAGCAATAAAGACCTTACAAGAATAGCAAGCGGCTTTGGTATGCGCATACACCCAATTTATGGTATTGCTAAAATGCACGAAGGGCTCGATTTTACGGCACCGCAAGGCACACCCATTTATGCTACAGGCGATGGACAAGTGGTAACAGCAGGCATGGGCACTGGCACGGGCAACCATGTAGTAATAAACCATGGTTACGGCTACGAAACAGAATATATGCACATGGTGCGCATTAAAGTGAGGCCAGGACAAAAAGTAAAACGTGGCGAAGTAATAGGATGGGTAGGCAGCACGGGCGCAAGTACCGGGCCGCATTGCCATTATGAAGTACATGTAAATGGCAACCCAGTGGACCCTGTTTACTTTTTTTACAACGATTTAAATGCGGAGGAATTTGATAGATTGCTGAAGATAGCAGCAACAGGAAGTGCGAAGAGTTTTGATTAAATTTTTTATTATGGCACACAAACAAACTTCTCTTTTTGATTTTGATGAACCACCTGAAAAAAAACAGGAAGATGAAACTGTGCCTAATAACACTGCAGAAAAAGTAATGTTGGTAAATGAAGAGCCAGTTGAAATAAGTTTTATTGAACCTGTAGAAAATATAAACGTTAAAGAAGAACTTCCTACACAAAAGAGGGGAAGACGAAAAATAACAGAATCTCATATTACCGCAGATTTAATTGATGTACCCGAAGATGAAATACTGTTTCAAAAAAAATATTATGCCATAGGCGTCGTGGCAGAAATGTTTAAAGTGAATATTTCCCTTATTCGCTTTTGGGAAAAGGAATTTGACATTTTAAAACCAAAACTAAATGGAAAGGGCGACAGGCATTTTAGACCGGAAGATGTAAAAAACCTTAAACTTATTCATCACTTACTGAGAGAAAAAAGATATACCATTGAAGGTGCAAATGATTTTTTAAAAAAGAATAAAAATGCAGAAGAGGTTTTTGGGATAATTGAAGAATTAAAAAGAACAAAAGCTTTTTTGCTGGATTTAAAAATGAGTTTGTAGGCTTTCAAATTGGTAATAAAATTTATAGCCAAAATTCTCTCTATTTACTCAGGAATTTTAATTCTAAATTATTTTTTAACTTTATACCTATGGAAACATTAATTATACAGCCTGAAAGCATAGATAAATTGGAAACTGTTAAAGCAGTATTAAAAGCTTTGAAAGTAAATTTTATTACTCAGAAGGAAGGAACTAATGGCCAATACAGCGATTCCTTTATCTCTAAAATGAAACAAGGCGATGAAGATAAAAAAGCTGGACGTTACAAAACTATCAAAACAGCAGACCTTTGGAAATAAATTTTTTACCTCAGGCATCGGAAGATTTAAAGTTTTGGCAGGTTTCTGGTAATAAGGTTCTGCAAAATAAAATCTCAAAACTTATAGAAAGTATTGAAGCAACTCCGTTTTCAGGTATTGGAAAACCCGAACAACTTAAACATCAGTTTGCGGGTAAATGGTCAAGAAGAATTACAGATGAACATCGATTAATTTATGAGGTGGAAGAAAATAAAGTATTTATTTTTTCTCTTCGTGGACATTACAAGTAAATTAAGTTGTTTAAATTATAAAAAACATTACCATTTTTTTTAATCCTTTCCCAACTAATTTTGTAAAAAATAATTTAGATATGAATAAGATATTGATAATAGCACTTGTAGCGATTACAAGTTTTGGGAATGCAAATGCACAGGCAGGCTTTACTTCTACCATTGATGACAAAAACGTAACCATATTAAATGGCATTATTTCAAAAAATGATGTGGCAGAAAATGCAGCCTTTAAAAACTGGTATCCTGCTAACCAAGCGAGTTACAAAGCAGATACAGCTATAATAAATGCCCTGGCAAATGCTAAAGATAAAGTGCAATATGTTGTTTTTGGTGGCACTTGGTGTGAGGATACACAATCAATTTTGCCGAAGTTCTTTAAGCTACAGGAGGAAAGTGGTACTTCAGAAAACAATATTAGTTTTTATGGGGTAGATAGAACGAAGAAAACCTTGGGAAATCTTACAGCAGCATTTAAAATTACCAATGTACCTACTATTATTGTAATGAAAGATGGTAAAGAAATAGGAAGGGTAGTAGAGTATGGAAAAACCGGAAAATGGGATGCGGAATTAGCAGCATTGGTTAAATAAGTTTGCCATCCATAAAACCATTGTAATTTTTGTTGTGTGTGGTCGTAGTGGGATTTTAGTCTGAACTTTTTCGAAAATTTTACAGTCCACTTTATATTTTACTAATCTCTTAAGAAATATTTTACAAGGACACTTTCGGACAAATTATTATGATGTCAGCCTGAGCTTGTCGAAGGCGGGTTTGTTTAACACAACGGGTTCGACAAGCTCACCCTGACAATCTTAAAATCGAAAATTAATTAGTATAAAACAGTATAAGTAATACTATCTCTTCTCCACTCTACCCGGAGTATCTTTTCCGTTTACAATAGTCTTACTGCTCATGGCAATGGCTTTAATAATTTCTGCCATATTATTTACATCAATCGAAGCAATATCATCTGATTGTTTATGGTAAGTGGGTTCATTATCCATTTTAGAAGTAGAAATGGTGTGCGCAGGTACGCCAAGTGCGGCGAGGGTTGCATTATCACTTCTATAAAATAAATTTTCTTTTGGGTAAGGGTCCGGCTCAAATTTAAACATACTTCCTTCAAGATTTTTTTGTAATATTTTTCCAAAGTCAGATTTTTCAAACCCTGTAATGTATGCACTGTTTTTGCCCCACTTACTTTCTGTGCCTATCATTTCAATATTAAACATTGCCACTACTTTATCAGCATTAATATTTTTTGAAAAATATTGTGAACCAAAACCACCAATTTCTTCCGCCGTAAAAGCTACAAATACCAATGTGCGGTCATTGTTTTTTAATTTAGAAAAATAGTTGGCCAATACCATCATGGCTGTTGTACCTGCTGCATCATCATTGGCACCGTTGTAAATAGAATCTCCTGTGGCAGATGGTTTGCCTACACCGAGGTGATCATAATGCCCCGAAAAAACAACGAATTCATCTTTCATTTTTTTACCCGGTAAAACCCCAATAACATTTGAAAAGTTAGTGGATGTTATCATATTTTTTATTTCGATATCATATTTCTCTCCCATATTATTGGTTAAAATAAAAATAATCGAATAATCCATTTTTAACCCATCTCTTTTTAAGCGTTTTAATTTTTTAAAATCATTTACAAAGAAGTTGTTTACCAGTACAACCTGATTTGTTTTTGCACTCAACAATTCCTGCGCTTTTAATAATAAATTATCAGAACTAGATATAGATACTTTTTTGTAGCCTGAGTTTTGGGTGATTTTTACTAAAGAATCTGTGGTAATTGCAATGATATTATTTTCTTCAATTATTGAGGTATCAACAATTGCTCTGGCAGATATAAATTTTGTACGAACATTGGTAAACGATTGCTTAAATGTAGATAGATTTCCAAAAGTTTTTAAACCATAATTTTTAAATTCATCGGCAATAAAATCTGCCGCTTTATCTATTTCCGCAGAGCCGGTTTTTCGCCCACGCATTTCATCAGACGCTAAAAAACTTTCTATTCGTAAAACTTCTTTGGCCGTAATAATTTTATCTTCCTGCTGCGCAAAAGAAAACAGTGCAATGAATATAAAAGAGAAAAGAGCAATTGTTTTTTTCATAAAAAATTAAAATTGTAGAGCATGAATTTTTTTCATGTTTCAGACGTCATAAACTGGTATTTGAACATTGAACATTAAGCGTTGAACATTGATTGTTTTTGAGAGGAAATATTCAATATTCAATTTTCAACAATCAATTTTCAAATTACAAACTCATCATCTCCTTAAACCTTACTGCTTGCCTTCTGCTCACTTCTATTTTTTCTCCACCTTTTAAATCTAACAACAACCCTCCGTTAAAAAATGTTTCTACTTTTTCTATCATGCGTAGGTTAATAATATGTTTTCTGTTTGCTCTAAAAAATACTTTTTCATCCAGTCTTTCTTCCAGCGCATTCAACGATTTTAAAATAAGCGGTTTGTTTGTGCCAAAAAATACCTTTGCATAATTACCTACACTTTCAAACAATCTTACTTCCGATAATTTTACAAACCAGCAGCGTTCTCCATCTTTTACAAAAACATGATCATGTTCTCTTAGCATTCCACGGTTTACACCAGTAAAGCTTGCAGCCATTTCTTTTTCTTCTGCCTGCTGTAACTTATGTAAGGCATCCGCCAGTCTTTTAGGCTCTACTGGTTTCATTAAATAATCCAGTGCATTTACTTCAAAAGCTTTTAAGGCAAACTCATCGTAGGCTGTAGTAAATATTACATGAGGTGCCCTATTCAGTTCCAGTAACATATCAAAACCCGTTTTGCCCGGCATTTGAATATCTAAAAAAATAAGGTCCGGCATTAAACTTTCTATTTTTTCTATGCCCTCATTTGCATTAGCCGCTTCGCCAATAATTTCTATTTCTGCAAACTCATTTAATAATTTTTTTAATTCGTTTCTGGCTAGCCTTTCATCATCAATAATTAAAGCTTTATACATGGTTTTATTATTTTAGTGTATTATAAAATTTGTGCTACCGGTAGTATTATTTTTGATTGCACCATATTATTTCCATTGTCAGTTATATCGAAAAGAGCTTTTTTGTTGTATAAAAGATTGAGTCTTTCCTGTGTACTTTTTATTCCAAATCCAGATGAATCTTTCACATTTACTGAATGAAGGTTGCCGGTATTTGTTACAATTAGTTCATGATGATTATCAACAAAAAAAGAAGAAATTCTAATGACTCCACCCTGCATATCTTTACTGATACCATGTTTAATAGCGTTCTCTACCAAGGTTTGCAACATCATTGGTGGTATAGATTGGGTGAGTGTATCTGGATCTATATCCATTTCTATTTTAAGCCTTTCTTCAAAACGCATTTGCTCTAATGCGAGGTAGTCCTGCACTATATCCAATTCTTGTTGCAGCGGCACAGTTTCTTCTTTTTCAGCACGCAAACTACTGCGTAAAATATTACTTAGTTCTGTTATGGCTTTTCTTGCTCTTTCCGGGTTTTCATCTACCAATGCTCTAATACTGTTTAAAGCATTAAAAATAAAATGCGGATTTATATGCGATTTTATTGTTTTTAATTCCAACGATTTTACTACACCTTCCAGCCTTAATTTATCTAATTGATCATTTCTGTTTTTATCTACAAAATGCCAAACCAAGTAGGTAAGCAACCACATAGTTAATAGAATAGCATAAGTTACAAGTCCGCCAAAATTTTTCCCTTTTCTTTGCTCTTCAAATTTCCAGTTACTGTTTTTATCTCTGTACCAGCCTGTTGCTTTTTTAATTTTAGTAGCAGCTGTATATTTTGATGAATCAAGCACGCCATTTTTTTCATACAAATAATAACTTGTGTTGGCAATGTTCATCTCTTTCTCCATCATTATTGCCTTGTCTTTTCGTTCTTTTATTTCATATTTTTCAAAAGAAGTAGGAGGTATTTTTTCTAATGATTGCGAACCGTAAAAAGTTGCTACAGAAGTTACACTTACTGCAACAACAAACATTACAAATATTTTTTCAGGCGAAAAACTAAGCCATTTTATTTTTTTTAAGATTAACCTTAGTAAATGTGTTACAATAATGAAAGTAATAAAATCTATAAAAATGGTCAGTAAAAAAAGATTCCTTTTGGTTTCAGGAGTTAAAAAAGAATCAGGCGCAAATTTATAAGCTATAAAAATTTGCAAAGCTACCCAGGCGCCCCAGCCTAATACCTGACAAAGCCAATATTTCGTTTTTCTATTCATTTTCCTATAGATAATTTTCATAAGGTATTCAAAGTTATTTATTACTACACCTTTAAAATACTTCATTTATTATTAATGGTATATATGAAGGTTGAAAGGAGTTGCACAAGTTAAGAATGTAGCAGAAATTTTAAAAGCATATTCAGCCGCATTTTTACAAATTGGTGTTTAAACAGATATTATTGTAAAGCTGCTACAATAAAAAGCTTTCTCAAAATCGTGTAGATTAATTTGTTCTCCCATATCTATGATCACTATTGTCTTCCCACTGTAGTATTGATGTAACAATTATAAATGAATACAATAGACCAGTATAATTTTATTATTTTTACAGTATGCCCAACCCCAATTTAAATACGGATGCCAATAAACAAACTACTGCCGAAAAGGAGTTTGAAAATAATATAAGGCCCAGCGAAATTTCAGATTTTGCGGGGCAGCCTCAAACAATAGAAAATCTTCGCATTTTTATTAAAGCCGCTAAATTACGGGGTGAAGCATTGGATCATATTTTATTTCATGGTCCGCCGGGTTTGGGTAAAACAACCCTTAGCAGAATTGTAGCCAACGAATTAAATGTAAACATAAAAGAAACCAGTGGTCCTGTAATTGAAAAGCCCGGTGACCTTGCGGGGCTCCTCACAAATCTTGAAACAAACGATGTATTGTTTATAGATGAAATTCATCGCCTCAGCAATGTGGTAGAAGAATATTTGTATGCGGCCATGGAAGATTATCGCATAGATATTATGATTGATAGTGGCCCCGCAGCCAGAAGTATTCAGATAGATATAAATCCCTTTACACTCATAGGCGCTACTACCCGAAGTGGTTTGCTTACAGCACCATTGCTATCTCGTTTTGGTATAAAAAGCCGATTGGAATATTACGATGCCGCTACGTTAAAAAATATTTTATTGCGTAGTTCGGGTATTTTAAATACAAAAATTACCAGCGATGCAGCTGCAGAAATTGCCGGCAGAAGCCGTGGTACGCCACGTATTGCAAACGGATTGTTGCGCCGGGTAAGAGACTTTGCACAGGTGCTTGGCAATGGCATTATAGACATGAACATTACCGAGCATGCGCTCAATGCGCTCAATGTAGATGCGTATGGATTGGATGAAATGGACAACAGAATTTTAAGCACCATCATAGATAAATTTAAGGGTGGTCCCGTAGGCATCACCACCATAGCAACGGCTGTAGGCGAAGAGCCGGGAACGCTCGAAGAAGTGTACGAACCATACTTAATAAAAGAAGGTTTTATTATGCGTACCGCAAGAGGAAGAGAAGCTACAGAAAAAGCCTACAAGCATTTAGGAAGAACACCAAGGACGAATATGGGAGATGGGATGTTGTTTGTGTAAAGGTTGAGGGTTACGGGTTAATGGTTGATGGTTTGTTTAGTTCAGGGAGTTTTTTAATTTGGCTGCGGTTGGATTTTATATGACGACTTTTTGTTTTAATTTTTTTCTACAAATAATATTTTGGGGCTGTAAATAGTTGGAAGACGAATCAACATTTGTTCCGGCTATTTGTTACAAGTCCTCGTTACGCTGCGCTCCACTGTGGGCTTTCCACTTCTATCCGGCAGCCCTTCATCAATAAATCTTTTTTCAACTTTTATAAAAGCGGAGTTGGGGGCTCATAATCCTCATCGCTAAAATTGCGAATGGCTTTATATACTATGCTTTCAATTTTGTAAGATAGATGAAGACCCCAGTAAAAAACACAAAAAACATCCAATCATTTATACCGTATACCGAGTAAAACATTCCTGCCATTTTATCTTTTGCAAACACATCTTTAATGTTGTTATCAATCATCCAAGTCGTCCAGATAAAACCATAAATAAATTTTTCAATTGCAAAAACTGCCACAAGCCATTTTACAGCATGAAATTTTTTCGCAATAGATATATATGCTAACCCCCAAACAACAATCATTAATAAACCAAAATTTGACATTACAACCTGGTCAAATTCTGCGATGGTTGTATTGGTAAATAATCTTGAGAAGAGTAATACCGACATATTCATTAAGCCCGCAATAATAAACCCTTTTGTAATGATAGAATCTTTTATAGTCATGCTAATAAGTTTTTGGTGTGTAAATGAATTCTTATGAATACAAATTTTTAGGTTTTCTGTAGAAGGATAAATCTAGATTCAATTTTTAAATATAATACTTATTTTATATATCTTTATTGCCTGTATGATTGAAGGTTTAAGGTTGAAAGTTGAAGGATTCATGCCACATGAATCTGTGCGAAGTAGTAGTCAATTTATTTAATAAATTATTAAAAAACAAAGCTAAAGATTATCAAGCATCATTTGCAAGTTTATGTCGAACGCTACAGGGATACGCTGTTACGGAGCAGCTTTAATTGCTTTTATAAAAGCTAGTTTAGAATATTTAAAATTTAAAACTATAATTTATGAAAAAGAAAAAAAATGCATTTACACGAAAAGCATTATTCTTCTATGCTTTAATAATATTATCTGTTGTGGATGTTTATTCACAAAATACATCTTATAATGCCAATGCCATTCCAATCGGGGGAACTAATTCTGTTGGCATTGGATTCGGGGCATTACCTTTTAACACAGGGGCTTCTAATACAGCCACCGGATACCAGGCATTATACGGCAACAATACGGGATACAGTAACGTAGCGTTTGGAATACGGGCATTATTCTTCAATACAACCAAGAGTAACCTGGTAGCAATCGGTGACAGCGCTTTATATAACAATGGATTAACAGCTAGTTCGTTTGAAGCAATAAATAACACAGCCATAGGCAGTAAAGCCCTCTATTCCAACACTAAGGGTTTTAATAATACCGCCACTGGTTACCAATCATTATACTCCAACACTACGGGGTTGGGTAATACCGCCAATGGAAATAAGGCTTTACACCTAAACACCACGGGATTTGCTAATACCGCCATTGGAAATCTAGCATTAAGCTCCAACACTACCGGAGTTAACAACACAGCAAATGGACACCAGGCATTAGGCGCCAACATTACGGGTAATAATAATTCCGCACATGGTTATCTATCATTATTTAATAACAATTCGGGAAGCGGAAATACAGCTAATGGGTTTCATTCATTAGTCTCCAACAATACAGGTAATAATAATACTGCAAATGGATACCAGGCCTTAGCCTACAACACAACGGGCTACAGTAACATAGCAGTGGGAACACAGGCTTTATTCCAGAATACAACTATCAGCAACCTTGTAGCAATTGGTGACAGCGCTTTATATAATAATGGATTAGGTGCAGTTAATTCTTACGATGCAACTGATAACACAGCCCTGGGAAGTAAAGCCCTTTACTCTAACACTACCGGATCAGCTAATACCGCAACTGGAAAAGCTGCATTATACTACAACACAACAGGAAGTAGTAATAACGCAAATGGGAGATATGCATTATACAACAACACAACAGGTAATAGTAATATCGCAAATGGAAACTCTGCATTATACAGCAACACAACAGGAAATAATAATACCGCAAATGGAAATGTTGCATTATTCAGCAACACAACAGGAAATGATAATACTGCAAATGGAAAAGAAGCTTTATGGATAAACGAAACAGGAAATAATAATACCGCCAATGGAAGTGGTGCATTAGGCGGCAACTTAACAGGAAATAGTAATACCGCAAATGGAAGTAGTGCATTATCCAACAACGTAACAGGAAATAGCAATACTGCTCTTGGTTATTCAGCCGGTGGGACTAACTTCTTCGGAAGCAAAAATGTTTATATCGGCAACAGGGCGGGCTTTTATGAACAAGGTTCAAATAAATTATACCTGGCCAGTGATTCAAACAAAACAATTATGTATGGAGATTTTTCTACCGGGCAGGTTTTGTTTGGAAAACAACAACCAACTAGTTATGTTTTTAAGGGAACAAGAACAGTAAATGTTTTAGGCGGAATAATTGCCGATAGCGTTCGTGTGGCGCTCAGTAATGATTGGGCCGATTATGTTTTTGAAGAGGGATATAAGCTTACACCACTTCAAGAACTGGAGCAGTATGTAAACAGCAATAAACATCTCCCTGGTATTCCTTCCACAAAAGAAGTAAAAGAAAACGGAATTGAACTCGGAGATATGAATGCCAAACTGCTTGCAAAAATTGAAGAACTCACGCTATACATTTTTGCACAGCAAAAACAGATTGACGAGCTGAAAAAACAGGTAAGAAAAAAATAAAATCAACATACCATTACTAATTAAAACGCCTTGCTTTTTCTTGGACGAGTCTGGTAAAGGCAGCTTCCCATGGAATCGTAAACGCTATGTTCTTCAATCTTTCAGCATAATAACAATAAGAATGTAATGGCAGTGGTTGCCCCTCGCCTCGTTGCATGTCGCCACGCTACGTTGGCTAAACCCTCGTGTCTGCGCTAATTGCAGGTTACGACCGCTACAACGTAGGCCGAGATAAAATTTGTAAATGAAAAAACAAATTGTGTTTTGAATTATAACAAAAAGGTAATTTAATTTCCAATCACTGAGCAGATCCCTAGAAACTTATTAAAAGAATAAAAGTAAAGAGTTTCTCATAATATTGTGTTTGCTGCAAGCATACCGAACCTCACAATCTAACTTACAATGAAAGAAATTGTTGAACTTTCAGACAAGATAATAACCATCGACAGAAACGAATTTCTGAAAGTAAAAGGTAGCATTGACAATAATGTGTATTATGTGGAAAGTGGCAGTTTGAGGGTTTTTGTAATGGACGATAACGAAGAACAGACAATTCGATTTGGTTACAAAGAAAATTTAATTGTTTCGTTGGATTCTTTTTTGACAGGCAAACCCTCCGACTTATTGATTCAAGCCATTAAAAAGACTGTTATAAAAGTTATAACCAAACAACAATTTGACAAATTTTTAGAAAGGGAGAGTAACAGAAATTGGTGGACAAAAATTTTGGAAAACTTAGTTTATCAACAAATGGAACGTGAAATTGACATTCTTACCAATTCGCCAAAAGAAAGATACAAAAGGGTTTTAAAGAGAAGTCCGCAACTTTTTCAGGAAATCCCCAGCAGGCATATAGCCAACTATTTACGAATGAGTCCCGAAACTTTATCAAGACTAAAAAAGTCTTGACTTCAATCAAGCTTTATGAAAAATGCTTTTTAGAACTTTGTATTAAATTTTAAATGATGCAATCAGAAATTTTAATACAATCTCTTTTGGAGCAGGAAAGGCAAATAATAAACCAAGTTGAAAAACTGAAAAGCTACGATTTGCATACATTGACGTGGAAAGAAAATGAAATTTCGTGGAGTATGTTAGAATGTTTGGAGCATTTGAATTTGTACGGCGACTTTTATCTGCCACAAATAGAATGCAACATAAAAAACTCAAACACCCATGCAGACCCTCAGTTTAAAAGTGGCCTTTTAGGAAATTACTTTGCAAAAATTATGTTGCCAAAAGAAAACCTGAACAAAATGAAAACGTTTAAAAACAAAAATCCATTAAACGCCAAACTGGACAAAACTGTTATTCATAAATTTATTACTCACCAACAACAATTATTGGATTTACTAAATCAAGCAAGAAATGTAAGTTTGAACAAAGTAAAAATTCAGACTTCAATTTCAAGTTTAATTAAATTAAAATTAGGCGACACTTTTCAGTTTTTCATCAATCACATCATTAGACATGTAGCACAAATTGACAGAATACAGGCTGCTATGAAAAATGCAAAATAGCCTTGGATAATGAATTAACTGCAAACGACAACAGCTACAGCGAAAACGAGAAAGGACTGAAGCCGTGATTTACTTTTTGTTTTTCAATTTGTTTTCGGCATCACATTAATAATTTGCCTCTGTGCAAATCATCAGTATTTATTTATAAATTTAACTTGAGTTTACCGTGTTGACGAATATCAATTTCCCTCCCTTTGCAAAGACATAGTTTTGCGCAGCCGCAAATGATTTAAATATTTATAACCATTGTTTTTAAAAATGAAAATTTCAAAAGCAAAGTGCCTGGTTTACATTTTACTTTTTCAGAGTTGCTTACCTACAGCAGCTGAATATCCCCCATTGAACAACGACAATATTAACAAAGAAGCAAAACCGTTTTCAGGCGCTCTCGAAAATTATAGGCTACGGCACAAATGTTAGAAGCTAATCAATAACTCAACTATAAATTATGTTACAAACAATTTTAGGAGCCAATGGAACCATTGGACAAGTATTGGCAAAGGAACTAAAAAATTATACCAGCCAAATAAGGTTGGTAAGTCGCCACCCAAAGAAAGTAAATGACACGGATGAATTATTTCCGGCAGATTTGTCCGATGCTACCATGGTTGACAAAGCTATTGAAGGTTCTGAGGTAGTGTACCTTGTTGTGGGTTTTGATTACAGTGCAAAAGTTTGGAGAGATAAGTGGCCAAAATTAATGAAGGCCACCATTGACGCCTGTATAAAACACAAAGCCAAGTTGGTTTTTTTTGACAATATGTATATGTACGACGTAACAACGTTGGGACATATGGTGGAAGATTCAGCAATAAAGCCGCAAAGTAAAAAGGGAATGGTGCGAAAAGAAATTGCTGAAATGCTATTGAATGAAGTGAAAGCCGGAAATCTTACAGCGTTAATTGCCCGAGCTCCGGATTTTTATGGCCCGGACAATGAAAAAAGTTTTTTAATAGAAGTTGTTTATAAAAATTTACTAAAAGGGAAGAGACCAAACTGGTTTATAGATACCACAAAAAAACATTCTTTCATTTTTACTCCTGATGCTGCTAAAGCCACTGCTATTTTAGGAAATACACCCGAAGCATTTAACCAGGTATGGCATTTACCAACTGATAAAAATGCATTGACAGGACAAGAGTGGATTGACCTTTTTAATAAAGAAATGAAGACCTCAAAAAAGGTGATGGTGTTACCGATGTTTATGCTTAGACTACTAGGAATATTTATGCCTTTAATGAGAGAAATGCCCGAGATGATGTATCAATACGACAGGGACTATTTCTTTGATAGTTCAAAATTTAATACCCACTTTAATTTCACTCCCACAACATATGAAATGGGGGTAAGAGAAATAGTTAGAAAAAAATAAGGAAGCATATTTCGCAAAGTGCATGAACCAAGTATTCAGTTGCCCAAATTTGATGGATACCCCAAAACCATTTTTAGTTATAAGAAAAATACCTGATAAAAAAAAGGGTCATTTAACCCTATTTTTTATCAAACTAATTGTGGTTCTTTACATTATGTATTTTTTTACCAAAGCAAAACTCCGGTGTCGGGTATACACAACAAAATGAAATAGGTAAACTATTTTACTAAAATACAATGTATCTGAACAAACGCAGAGTGACACACGCATCGAGAGTGAGAATGCGCAAACCAAATAAAAACTAACAAATATGATTACGAGTTATGATGCTGATTTTAATTCGATAAAGCGTTTAAACTGGCTGCCATGGGTAGGAGATAATTTTGACAAAACGAAAATATTAATCCTTGGTGATAGCCATTATGATGATAATGATGGTTGGCTTATATACAATAATGCAACAAGAGAATTTGTAAAAAATCAGGGCCTCAATTCACATAAACCTGAGTTTCAAAAAAGACAATTTTTTAATCAAATAGAAAAAATGGCTTTAGACCAGCCACAAACATCATATGAGGATAGAATGAATTTTTGGAATTCAGTTATATTCTTAAATTTAGTACAGAGACTTTTACCTTCAAGACAAGAAAGACCAACAGATATTGATTTTGATGAAAGCTGGGAAAGTTTTTTAGAAGTTGCGACGTTATTAAAGCCAAAATATTGTATCAAGCTTGGAATAGATGGAATAGGTAGATTAGGAAATTATTTAAACGAAGTACAAACCGATTGGAAAAGAGACGATGTACAAGAATTTTATAAAAAACCGTATGCCATAAACTTGACGAATCATGATCATAAAATGAAAATTATTTTTATAAATCATCCTACAGGTAGTCGTAGTTTTAAAATTGAGGAATGGACAAAATTTATTAAAAAAGAAATCCCAGATTTGAAAAAACTAATAGCGGACAGATCATTATAAAATCTCAATATAGCTTGAACTGGCTGTGAACTAATGTGTATTTATTAGATGAAATTCTATCACAGTAAAATACAATCCTGTTGATAAACATAAATGTTATATGAAAGCAAACGAAACTAAAGTTGAAGACTTTTTATCATCAAATAAAACCCAATTTGTAATTCCAGTTTATCAACGAAATTATGATTGGACAACAGGTCAATGTAAACAACTTTTGGATGACATTATAGAAGTGGGCACTTCTAAAAAAATGAATGCACATTTTATTGGAAGTATCGTATATGTCCACGATGATGTTTACACCGCTTCCAGAATAAAAGAATTGACTGTAATTGATGGGCAACAAAGACTTACAACATTAACGCTCATCTACTTGGTGCTGCATAGACTTGCAAAAGATTTAAAGAACGAAGGGCTTGTAAATGAAATAAGTGAAACTTATTTGATAAATAAATTTTCACCTGAAGAAGAAAAACTAAAACTGCGGCCTACAGACAATAATGACAGAGCTTTAAAATATTTATTACGAAGTGATGCAAATGAAGAATATTCTGATTTCTCAAAATTGATAGACAATTTCAATTATTTTAAAGGACGAATTATTGAGTCTAATTATCAAACAATATTGCAGGGTTTATCAAAATTAATGTTTGTAGAGGTTTCACTTGATCGTGAAAAAGATGATCCACAACGCATCTTTGAGAGTTTAAATTCAACAGGGTTAGAATTGGCACAAGCCGATTTAATAAGGAATTATATCTTAATGGGCCTTAATCGTAGAGACCAAAATAAAATATATCAGAATTATTGGGAAGTAATTGAAAAATTAGCAAAAGATGAGACTCTTAACGTAAGTAAAGTATCAGACTTCATTAGAGATTACTTGACTCTTGAAAATAAAAATATTCCAAATAAAGGGAAGGTTTATTTAGAATTTAAATTGAAATATCCAACTTCAACACTAGAAGAATTAGAGATAAATCTTTCCGGAATAAAATCTTTAGTCAAACATTATAATAAACTTATTAATCCTAAAAATGAAAATGATAAGGAAATACGTTTGCAATTAGAATATATCAATAGACTTGAAATTAATGTTGCCTATCCTTTTTTAATGAAAGTATATGATGATTATTTCAATTCAATAATTAACAAGGAAATATTCTTAGACGTACTTGATTTGGATCAGTCCTTTACTTGGAGGCGATTTATTTTAGGCTTACCAACCAATGCGCTCAATAAGATATTTATGTCTCTCTATGATAAAGTAGAACAGGATAATTATTTATTTTCTATACAAAAATCATTATTGCAAAGAACCGGGATACAAAGATTTCCCAAAAATACAGAAGTTATTGATGCCTTAAAAGTGAAAGACGTATACAATATCAAGTCAAAGAATAGAACTTATTTACTAGAAAGACTAGAAAATTTCGAAAATCGAGAACCTGTCTTGATTGATGGTAATCAAGATATCACCATCGAACATATTTTCCCTCAAAGTCCTGACCCAAAATGGAAAATGGAACTTGGAAACGATGAGTTTAATTTCATTAGGGACAATTATTTAAATACCATAGGTAATTTGACATTATCCGGTAATAATGGAAAGCTTGGAAACAAGTCTTTCATTGATAAAAGAGATTTAAAAGATGCGGGTTATAAGGATAGCAGATTATGGTTAAATAAATATCTCACAATTGTTGACAAATGGGATCGAGCAGAAATTGAACGAAGATTTGACCTTATATCGGAAAGGGTTTTAAAAATCTGGGAAATACCTAATATAACTATTGAGGAAAAAGTTGATACTGATGAGATCAGCATATTTGACGCTGATGAACCAAAACATAAAAAATTAGAATATGCGGTTTTCTTTGACCAAAGAATTCAGGTATCTCAAGTTACAAAACTATACTTAGAAGTATTTAGACAGTTATTTGAATTGCAACCCGAGACATTTTTTACTACAGAGCTTGGAGTAAGAATTGGTTTGACAAAGCAACTCACAGAGGGAAACCCAAGACAACCCATTGCCATCAACGATACCTATTTCATTGAAAGTAATATTGATAGCAATGGTAAATTTGATAGAATAAAACAAGCATTAACAATTTTTGATTTTGAAGACGAATTATTGATAAAATATGCAGAAGAATAATTATAAGTACACTCCATTCAAATAAGTTTCAAATGCACTTTGCCCAAAACCATTCACTAAAATGAATATTAAAAAACTTAAGGCTATAAGATTTGTAAATATAGGAGAAGATCCACCTAGGCCCAAACCAAATTGGGTAAGTAGAAGACAATGGAAGGCCTGTGTGGAATATGATTTCATTTCGGCAGGTCAAGGTTTAATTTATAATCAACCGTTGTTAAATTTAGAAGTTGATGATATTATTGCGGCGTTTATAACGGGACGGGGTTATGTAGGCATTGGAATAGTAACTGAAGAAGCAGTACCCATTAAAGACTTTTACTTTGATGGCATAAAGATGGAACAGCTGAATATAGATAGAAAATATATTGAGGGAACTTTAATAAATAATGAAACTGTTGAAGGGTTGCCATATTTAAGAAACACAATTTTTTGTAATGCTAATAATTCTAACTCAGAATATGCAGTAAGAATAAATTGGCAAAAAACAAGAGATAAAAAGGATGCATTTTGGAAGACAAAATTTGGACTTTTCGCAAATCCATCTATACAAAGTAATTTGAAGGACCAGCCAATTACTATTAAATATTTAGAAGAATGTTTTGATACAAAATTTATTTAAATAAGGTTAGTTTGATCTGTTAATTTTTGGTCATTTATTCATGCATTAATATGGGCTGAACCATTCGTCTAGACTAGAATTAATAATGTGTTAATTAACGAGTTTATGTTCGCAGTATTTTGAGTAAAAAACCAAACTTCACTGAAATAATATCAATTGTGTTATAGGTATGTCGAGTTTATCATTTTATGCAGCGTCTACTAAACCCATATATAGTAATTTACATGATTCATCTAAGGTCTTTTGACGTATATTTAAAGCCATAATTTAGTTTAATATGAAACTTATAAAAGGAGAGGAGATTGCATTCACTCATATTGCACCTGCAGAAAAATTAGATATATCAGATGAAGAAATAAATCAAAAATATATAAAGGGTGAAGTACGGATAATTACCGAGCAAGCAAGATATCCGTTACCCTCAATAGTAGTTATGTTATCTGGTAATGATTATAAATTAAATCCTGAATTTCAAAGAAGACATAGATGGAGTATTGAACAAAAATCTAAACTAATTGAATCATTCATTATGAATGTCCCTATACCTCCTATATTCTTATATGAGGACAGTTACTCCCATTATGAGGTAATGGATGGTTTGCAAAGATTAACAGCGATAAAGGAATTTTATCAAGGCACATATATTCTTGAAGGTTTAGAAGAATGGCCTGAATTAAATGGGAAAAAATATACAACATTACCGTTGCAATTAAAAAAAGGCATTGATAGAAGATATCTATCATCAATTATTCTGCTACAAGAAACTGCAAAAAATGATTTAGATGCTATGCAATTAAAGCAACTTGTCTTTGAAAGAATTAATAGTGGGGGCGTAAAATTGGAACCACAAGAATCAAGAAATGCAGTTTTCAATGGTCCTTTAAATGAACTTTGCATAAAACTAGCTAGACAAAAATATCTTTGCAAAACATGGCAAATCCCAGAGCCAACTTCAGAGGAAATTCAATATAATATTCTGAGCGATGAATTAGTTCAGAACGAATTATTCCGAGATATGGGAGATGTGGAATTAGTCTTACGATTCTTTGCAAATAGACAAAGGGATTCTCTGATAAAATACACAAAAAATTTAAAAGATTATTTAAACAATTTTTTAAAATATGGTAATTCGTTGCCTACTGATACTCTGCAAGAATTAGCCAAGTTATTCATTAATACAATTGAATTTATTTTTGAACTACTTGGTGAAAATGCCTTTTGTTTATACAGAAACAGAAATGGTAATTGGAATTGGTTTATGAGACCAACAACGGCAGTATATGACCCTCTGACAGTAGTTGCATCTGAATTTCTTGATAACAAAATCAGAATATTGGAAAAGAAAAAGAATATTACTAGTATTATGGAAGATTTTTATGTTACTAATTATGCTGAGTTTGAAGGCAGAAATACTAATCCTGGGATCGTTAGTAAAAGAGAAAATTTATTAAGAGAATTATTTCAATCTCTAGCCAAATAATGGACATAATTCTAAATGGATTTCATAATGAAATTTCTGAGCTAAAAAATCTACTTCGGTTTTACGAGACTGAAAATAAACTTTTAGATTCATACAATTCGACACCTTCAACAAAAGAAGAAAAAATTGTGTTTGAAATCTCAGAAATGTTAAAAGCTTTTAGACTGTCTAAATTACAGTTTAACTATAATTCTTTTATAATATCCCTTTATGGATCATTTGAAAGATTTATAGAAAATTCTTTAATTAGTTATGTGGATAAATTAAATCAGTTAACAAAGGTTTATTCAGAACTTCCTGACACTATCCTCAAAAATCATTTCATACTTTCTCTATCACTAATAAATAAAATAGATCAACCAAAATATAGTGGTCCCTTAAGGAAGCAAGAAATTATCAAAAACTTGCATACCTGTATCAATACTCACGACGCTTTTGAACTAAATAAAGAGGCTTTTGCTCAGCATACAGCAAATTTTAGATTTCAGGTAATTGAGGAATCCTTTTCAAATATTGGCATCATTAAATTAGGTCAGAAAATATTAAAAATCGAAGAATTTAACAGTTATTGTATTGAAAAATTAGGATTAAATGATGACGCGGAATTAATTCCGAGTGAGTCTTTTCAAATTTTAAATGATTTAGCAGAATATAGAAATTATGTAGCTCATGGCATATCTAGCGAAATAATTAAGAATGATATCTTAATAGATTATTTAACATTTTTCCATTTTTTTTCAATCGCATTAATTAAAGTAATACAAGATAATCTACTTTTCAGGGATTTAGAAATTAATGGAATTGAACTTGGAGAGATTACCGATCTATATCAAGATGGTAATATTGTTTGTTTTAAAACAAATAATAATTCTATAAAAAAGGGTGACGTCCTTATAGGAACAAATAAAGAATTAATTGTAAAAGCTTTGATAATTACTATTCAGTTGGATGGTAAAGAAATCGAGTTTGTTGATGATAAAAGCGATTATGAAATTGGAGTAAAGATTGACTCAATCTTTAAGAAAACATTTAAAATATTTCGATTGAAAAAGAATCTTTAAGTTATATGTTTTCATCTGTTATGCCTTGTGCATGGCATATCTGTGCAGGCCAAAAAAAATATTTCCTGTCTTAAAGAAAACTTCTTTCAACGGCAACGAAAAAAAAATTATTTTCCCCCACTATCCGTAGAGTTAAGCAAAGCGCTCTAAGAATTTTTAATACAGATGAGTATTTACTTAAAAATCGCTAGCTGTTTATCTGAGAGAATGTTTTGTGAGACATGCAACGAGGCGGAGTTATTTCCCTCCAACAATCACTTCAATAAAAGCTGAAAAAACTTTCCTCCACTCCCAATAGCCCCGATAGCAACGGATGCCGCTGCCTTTGAGCGGCAGCAGTGTCCGCCCGGATGAACCCGTTCGGACGGGTATAGCGGGATACAAATGTTCAAAAATGTGTCCAATGCTCCTGCTTCAAACCTACAAAAACAAATCGTTGTACAATTTACCTCCGGGTACAATGGCATACTTATCTAAATCAGTTATGCCTTCTTCGGCTAATACAGCTTCATCTATAAATGCATTGCCTGTGCAGGTTGTAGATGATCGATTGAGTATAGCATAAACAGCATCTGCAACAATTTCGGGCGTGCGACTCATGTTTATAAGGGCATCTCCACCCAATAAATTTTGAACAGCAGCGGTGGCAATAGTGGTACGTGGCCACAATGCGTTGGATGCAATATTAAACTGCTTTAACTCTGCTGCAAGGCCAAGCGCTATCATGGTCATGTTGTATTTACTGAGTGTATAGGCAATATGGTCTTTAAACCATTTCATATCTAAATTTAAAGGTGGGGAGAGCGTTATGATGTGTGGATTTTCAGCTTTTTTTAAATGTGGTATGCAGGCACGGCTCATAAAAAAAGTACCTCGTACATTAATATCATGCATTAAATCGAAACGCTTCGGTTCTGTTTTTTCGGTACCCGTTAGAGAAATGGCTGATGCATTGTTTATTAAAACATCTATACCGCCAAAGGTTTCTACAGCTTTATCTACCGCTTCCTGTATTTGTATTTCATCTCTAATATCACATTTTACTGCCAGCGATTTTCCACCTGCCTCTTCTATTTCTTTTGCTGATGAGTAAATGGTTCCTCCAAGTTTTGGATCTTCGGTGGTGCTTTTTGCTGCCACCACTATATTAGCACCTTCTTTTGCTAAACGAAGGGCTATGGCTTTTCCTATGCCTCTGCTTGCACCTGTAATAAAAACAGTTTTATTTTTAAATTCCATCACTACAATTTTATTTTTTTAAAGTGGAAAAGTTAAGTGTTTTTTTTGGGGATATGGTGCGTGAAAAAACCCATTTTTAAAAGTTGGCTATTTTATAAATAAAAAAAGCTGATAGCCATTAATTTACAAAAATGCTATCAGCTCTTTTAATGACAATTATTTTATTAAGTTAAACTTGCTTCTGCCGTAATATTTGTGTTGTACAATTTAGAAATTGGGCAATTTGCTTTTGCATCTGCCACAGCTTCATCAAACTGCTCTTTGCTGATAGCAGGAATTTTAGCATTTACCGTAAGGTGCGAAGAGCTGATAGCGCCATCCAACAATTCAATATCACATTTTGTTTCAATATTTTCAGCAGTAAAACCTCCTGCTTGTAATACGAAACTTAACTTCATGGTAAAACAACCGGCATGGGCTGCTGCTACTAATTCTTCGGGGTTTGTGCCTACACCTTCTTCAAAGCGACTACCATACGAATACTGCGTTTTATTTAAAGTAGTACTCTGTGTAGTTAGATGTCCTTTTCCTTCTTTACCTGTACCTTGCCATACGGCTGTTGCATTTCTTTTCATGCTTTTATTTTTTTAAATTGTTGATGTAAAATATTTATAATTGACTGTTTTCTTGAATAACCTGTTTTTGTTTTATAACACGGCTTCTTTTTTCCATTTTTTGTGGAATTAAAAAGATAATTAGTACTACGAAGTAAATACAATAAGAAACATAAACCCACTTTAAAGCTATCAAAATTCCCAAAAAAGTAACCACTACTGCAATGGTATTTTTTGTAAGCCCATTTTGTATAGAATCATAAGAAAGCGTTTCATCTACCAATTTAGATTTTACATAAGAATAGCGTAACAATAAATATGCTGCTACAGATGCCATAAATAAAACAATACCCAGGCTCACTGCTGCCAGTGGCACATCGGGATGATCTCCAACCATTGCAATTGCAAAAGGTAGCATGGTGATCCAAAAAAGAAAATGAATATTGTACCACAACAAAGCTCTGTTTGCTTCCCTTACTGCATGGTATAAATGATGATGGTTTACCCAAAAAACAGCCACAAAAAAAAAGCTGAAAATAAAACCTAGAAGGTATGGCGCTATGTGCAACAATTCATTAAAATTTTGAACAATGGTTGCCTCATGGCTAAACTTAGGAACCTTAAACTGAAAAGCCAGCAGTGTGAGTACGATTGCAAACACTCCATCACTAAAGTTTTCCAGCCGGGTAGTAGAAATAATAAAAGTTTTTGCTGCCATTATTTATTATTGAAAGCCGCTTTGTAACCTTCCTCATTAAAGCCACACAATATTGTGCCAGCAATTTCCACCACCGGGCGTTTTATAAAATTTGTATTTAACTGCATCAATGCAATGGCACCTGTTTTAGAATCTGCCTGTAACTGTTGTTCTGCTGTAAAATTTTTCCACGCAGTACTTTTTTTATTGGTAAGTTTTTCTAATGGAATACAGGTAAGCCAATGTTTAATTTTCTCTTTACTAATACTTTCTTTCTTAAAATCATGAAAAGCATATTCTATATTATTTTCTTTTAACCACACCAATGCTTTCTTTACTGTATCGCAATTGGGTATTCCATAAAGCTGTACCATCGTTATAAAATGACTGGTTTGGTTTGAAATATTTTTTCTATTTTTTCCATAATATCTGTTGTGAGTAAGGGCAATGCATCAAGCGCCTTTAAATTTTCTGTGAGTTGTTGTTTTTTGGTGGCGCCTAATATTGCTGTTGTTACATTGGGATTTTTTATGCACCATGCAATGCTTAATGCAGCAGTGGTTACATTAAGTTTTGAAGCAAGTTCACCAAATTTTTTCACCTTTTTTATTTTATCGTCCTGTATTACATCGGCTTTAATCCCACTCATATCAGGCAATGCAAAGCGGCTGTTTTTAGGAATACCTTCATTGTATTTTCCGGTAAGTAAACCAGACGATAAAGGGCTCCAAATAGTGGTGCCAAGGCCTACGTTTTTATAAATTTCTGAGTAATCGGCCTCTACCTTTTGTCTTTCAAAAAGATTATACTGTGGCTGCTCCATGGTGGGGCCAATAAGGGAATATTTCTCTGCTATACGATGGGCTTCCATTATTTCAACTCCCGTCCATTCACTGGTACCCCAATACAAAATTTTACCTTGTTGTATCAGAGTATTCATGGTGCGTACGGTTTCTTCTATGGGGGTATTTTTGTCTGCACGATGGCAGTAAAAAAGATCGAGGTAATCTAACTGTAATCTTTGCAGTGCCTCATAGCAGGCTTCGGTAAGGTGTTTTCTGCTGTTGCCTGTTTGGTTGGGTTTATTGTCTTTCCCTCTCCAGCCAAAATAGGCTTTAGAGGAGATTACAAATGAACTGCGATCCCATTTTTGTTTCTTTAAAATTCTTCCCATCATCTTCTCACTTTCTCCCAATGCGTAAGCTTCGGCATTGTCAAAAAAATTAATGCCGCTATCATAGGCTATGCCCATTAACTCTTCAGCAGTTTTATCATTTATTTGTTTGCTAAAACTTACCCAACTGCCAAAAGACAATACACTTAATTGTAGACCGGACCGGCCCAAACGACGGTATTCCATAATAAATATTTAATGATGTAATGCAACTTAATCTTAAGAACGAAGATTGTAAAATGAAATGTAAGTTATTTGTTTTTGTGTATTTATTCTGCGGTTGGCCGAGAGTTTATTGTGGAAATCCATCTCCTTTGGAATTGATAACTCCCTGCGGATGCAGCATGTGATAATTCTTAAATCCCTGGTCAGCCTCCATACCTGTTCCATTCATATATTGGCCGTCTTTCTGTCTAATTTTTACTTTTTTATTTGTATAAAACTCAACGCCTCTGCGGTTTCTATCCCAATATAAATCCTCACAATAAATAGTATCTCCCTTGAGCATATTAATAATCTTCACACTATCCCGGAGGTAAATAAGACTTTCACCATCTTTATATTTGCCATACAAAGCGGTGAGTTTACTTTCTTTAATTTCATCTACGTTGTAAAATTCTGCATACAAGGTTTTAGGAAATTCGTAATAGGTAGCTGTATCTTCTACATGGAGCATTAAGGGCGCTGTAAGAATTGCTTTTGCTTTTCCGCTAACGGTATAGTTGATTTTTATAAAGGTAGCTTCTTCAACACTGCCGGTTTTTTTGTTAAGGTTATTTACTTCTTTCTCATCATTTTCGCAGGAAAATAAAAAAAAGCAGCCTGTTAAGAGGGCTGCTAAAATATTTTTATGTGAAGTTATTTTTGCCATTATAAAAACTGTATAAGTGCTACAGACTGCTATCTTAATACTCGATATTTTAATCGTACTTACGTTTCTGAAACCATGCTGCTGACATTGAAACACCAAAATTAAAGCGAACAATTCCTTCTCTTAAACTTTGGTTTTGTTTGTTGCCTTGTTGCCCTATTTCTATCCCTGTATTAAGCGCTACAAACTCTCCTAAACGTAATCTTTGAAATGCAGTAAGAGGTAAAGTTGCACCCAAAGTAATTCCATATATTGGTCTGTTAGTATTACCAATTTTTACATAATCGTTTCCAAAGTATGCACCCGCTCGGTATTTTACAAAATTTAAATACCTGGTAGAAGTGTTTTTACCGGGATAATATTGTGCGCCTACATGCACCATCAGGTTATTTTGAACAGCATCTTTTGCACCAAAATATCTGTACTTTGACCATGCAGCATAATCAACATCTGCACCTACCAGCCAATGTGCTGTAGTGTAGGTAAAGCCAGCTGTGTAAGTTGCAGGTAAAGTAATATTTCCTGCCTGGTCTTTTGCTGAGGTTACTGTATCTATTGAAATTATTTCACCATTTGCATTGTAAACAAAGGTTTCATTTACATTATCTCTTTTAGCTTTTAGGTTTTGTTGCAAATTGGTAGAAACACCTAAGCGAAGTACATTTTTATTTTTTAAGCGTATGCCATATTGAGCACCAAGGGTAAGAAAAAACCCACCAAACCTCGCATCGGACTGTGTGTTGGATTGCATGTATAAATTGCCAATACTATCATTGATAAAACCAAGCCTTGTACTGTTTTGTCTGTTTCCAAAAGAATAACCTGTACTTGCACCCAAACTAAAATTTTTAAATTTTAGGCCGGTACTAAAATTGGCTTGACTTATACCACCTGTACCTTCAAATAATGTGTTTACACTATCAATTCCTACTAATCTTTTATCAGCCGAAATTTTATAATTAATACGGGTTACAGGTCTAAGTCCAAAAGCAATTCCCCAGTAATTGCCTTTTGCTGCCATTTTTTTTGTTGTAATAGGAAAACCAAGTTGTAAGTATGAAATAAGCGTATTGGTAGCCTTGTATTTTTCAGGAGTATTATTGCTTTTTAAAGTTCTAATATCTATTTCGCCACCAATATCAAAAATAGTACTGCTTATGCTACCGAGGGAAGCTGGATTAGATAAATTGATGGATTGAGTATATGGTAAAAAGCCTGATGAATCTATAAAACCTGCAGTGATACCACCCATGCCCCGACTGACAATATTTTGAGAAGGTACAATGTCGCCCATTCCATATCTGGAATAAGGTGAATTTTCTTGTGCTGATGCAAATGTGTAAATAAAACTTACAAAAATGAATAGGGCAGTTTTTTTAATTACCGCAGTTGTTGAGTTGGCTAAGTGCATACAGTCCTTTAAATAAAAAATTATGGTCGGCCCGCATAGCTATGCCATTTGGGCTGGCAAATATCCGGGATTTAAGCTGCCCGGCAAAATAGGTAGAATTTCCACCGGTTAAAACCACGTTAAAGTTGCCGTATTTACTGCTATACCGGTCAATAATACCTTCAATTTCTGCAGCCATTCCATTTAGTACGCCGCTTTGTAAATTGGTACGGGTATCATATCCAATTAATGGAAAATTCCATGTTTCTTTTTCTAAAGGAAGAAGGGCTGTATAATCGTTCATAGATTTAAAGCGCATATCCATACCCGGCGAAATGCCACCACCTAAAAACTCGTGTGCTTGGTTTATAAAATTGTAGGTGATGCAACTGCCCAACCCAATAATGAGATTGTTTTTTTCAGGATAAAAATGTACCGCTGCTGCCACCAAAGCCAGCCTATCTGCCCCTATAGTTTCCGGCTTGCCGACGGGCGTGGTAAAATTTATTTTTGTAGCTGCAGATAATTTATGGAAAGTGCTTTTTGCTGCAAGAAAATGTTCTATAGAAGTATTATGGTTTATTACTGAAGATAGAATGGTTTGCTCTGGTTTATATTGAGCCAATATTTTTTCTACCGTCTCCACATCATCATTTTCCAGATACAATGTTTCAGTCATTACATCATTTACAAAAACAGCAGCTTTTAGCCTGGTATTTCCAAAATCAAAACACAGTGTAGTCATGGTGTAGGGTTCAATGTTCAATGTTCAATGTTCAATGTTCAATGTTCAATGTTCAATGTTCAATGTTCAATGTTCAATGTTCAATGTTCAATGTTCAATGTTCAATGTTCAATGTTCAATGTTCAATGTTTTAAGAAGTGCAAGTTATAAAGTTTGTTTTTGTTATTTGTTACTGTCGCAAAAAATTGCGAAGCAACAAAACACCGTCTTAAAACTCAAATGTCTTCCGGCCTTTCCGGCAAAAATTGATTCGTTGAATTGTTGAATAAAATAAGCCCTGCAACTTATAACAATGATTTGAACTTGAAGAATTAGCACATTAGCACATTTGCATATTATCACATTTTCTCAAAACCCAAATCCCTCCAAATTCTTAAAATGCCCATTCAGCATTATTTTGTCTTTTAATTTATCCATCTGGTTCATTACTTCCATCACTTTTACCAAATGTCTTTTTATATACTCTTGCCGGTGTAGTTCGTGTTCAAATTGTAATAACTGGTATTCATCTTCTAATGCCATACCGGCATGGTGAGCTACATCAAAACTTAATAAATCAGCATCGGCTTTTTTAAACTGCTTTGTTACATTTAAAATTAAATGTAAAGCTCTTATGCTCTCCAATATTTTTGCCATCAGAGGTATGCTGCCCATATATTTTGTAGCAGGGTAGGTTACAATCGCACCACGGTAAAGCTTATCAGGTAAAGTCTCTATTTTTTCCAGTATCTTAAAAACAAGTGTACCACGAGTCTTTATGTCCATTTCCCCGTTTTCGTAAGTGGTAGTTATTTCAATTATTTCTACAAGTGTTCCATATTCCTGTACTTCATTATTTATTACTGCCGGCACGCCAAACGGTCTTTTATTAGCAAAGCAATCACTTACCAATTGTTTATACCTTGGCTCAAAAATATGGAGGTTAAGTTCTTCATCAGGAAAAACTACAAGGGCCAGGGGGAAGAGAGGGATGAAGTTTGTCAAATTATTAATTTTATAAAAAGCTAATTAAACTAATATTAGTTGCATTTTTACATGAACAGATTTTACAAATATTATTTCTGATGCAAAATAACTCTACAAAAATAAGCTTTGAAAAAGAATACAATTTACATTTTTCTATTTGTACAATTGTAACAGATATGAAAGAGTATGAGCTAATGAAAACGAGTTTTGAAAATGCAGGATTTACAAACGGATGTGAATATTTAATGGCAGATAATACTGAAGGAAATGTATTTGATGGATTCAGCGCAATAAGGAGATTTTTACAGGAATCTAAAGCAACGTACACAATAATTGTTCACCAAGATGTGCGTTGCGAAGACAATATAGAAGTATTAAATAATTGCTTAACCACTCTTAATGAAAAAGATACTAAATGGGCAGTTTGTGGCAATGCAGGAGGTATTGATTACAGAAAAGTGGTTTTTCATATAAACAACAATGGGGATATTAGAAAAACCGAAGGGTTGCCTTTAAAAGTAAATTCTTTGGATGAAAATTTACTCATTATAAAAACCAATGCATTACTTACAGTATCCAGCGATATTAAAACATTTCATTTTTATGGAACTGATATTTGTGTAATAGCAGATGTACTGGGTTATACTTCATATGTTATACCTTTTTTGGTGCAACACTTAAGTAAAGGAAACCTTAAAGACATGGAAGAAAAAAAACCTTCCTTTATAGAAAAATACGGATACAAATTAAGGTCTAGATTTATACAAACTACCTGCACAAAATTTTATATTGGCAACTCTGTCACAAATACTAAAATTCTAAACAGCAAAACTGTTTTCTATTGGGTAAAAGCATTAAGAAGGTTGAGGAGTAAAATTCAATAACGTCTTTAATTCTTTACTTTATAACTCATTCTTAAAGCTGCTTTTTTTTGTGAAAAAAATCTGAGCAAGCCTTTTTTGTAATATAAAAGAATATCTCTGTTCTTCATGTAAAATTTAAACAGTTCTTTAGAAAACATTTCATTTTCAAGTTTTTTAAATTGTACAATTAAGCTTTCTATAAATTTTTTATCCTTAACAGATAAGTTTTTTAAATTCAAAAATAAATTTAAAGCAACCATACGTTCTTTGTATTCAGCTTCGGTTTGAAAAACAGTAGTTCTTGGTTTTAAAGTAATATTATTGTCATGAGATCTGTGGTAAGCTAAAATTTTATTTGTAGCAGCTACACTGCCATTGCATACAGCGGTTTGTACAATCCACCAGTCATAATAAATATTGTGTGGTAGCGGCAATATTTGATTAAGCAATTTTTTTCTGAAAATAATATTGTGGCCCGAAATAGAATTTCGTAAAAGTAATTTTCGTACATCATTACCCTCAAATAATGTTGTGGTATAATCATGTTTTTTTGTAGGCAACACATTTCCTGTAAAACGAGCAGATAAACAATAAGTCAAAACGATATTTTCGTTTGTAAAAAGCTTTATTTGTTCTTCTATTTTATTGGAAAGCCAAATGTCATCTTGGTCAGCAATGGCAATAAACTCACCATTGGCTTTTAAAAACCCCTCTTCAAAATTTTTATTTACTCCTTGGTTATTTACGTTTAAATAATAAAAAACATTAGGATGGCTTTCCGCAAAAGCTTTTATAATTTTTTTAGTACCATCGGTGGAGTCATCATCACAAATAATGATTTCAATGTCCTTATAAGTTTGTGCAGCAATGCTCTCCAATTGTTCAGTTAAATATTTTTCGCCATTGTATGTGGCTACAATAATTGATACCAATTTGATTATTTTATTTGCCTGTTAAATTCTTTTTTTTAACTCTAAATTTCTCTTTCGTTCCTTCACCCCAACTGCGCCGTATAACATGTAAAAAAGTACTTACCTTATTTTTTTTTCTCATGTAGAACAATTTATTCATTCTGCTTAATGCTAAAAAAAACAATTGCCAATTAAAAATATTTTCATTTCTACGTTTAAAATATTTAACCCATTTTTTATAAAATTTTTGATGCTTGCCTGGTACAGATGCACATGCTTCGAACCATTCAATATCCTCCCTTTCTATTTTTTCAGGATCAACAATCTCTTTTTTTATCCGAAGAAAATCAGTTTGACTTAAAGAATGCTGACGATAATGTACCAAAATTTCATCAAAGTATTTTACACCACCGTTTTCAGTTGCCCTAAATGCAAGCCACCAATCATGATGTCTCGCTTGCGGGAAAGGCAGCACTATACTTAATAATTTTCTATGAAATAAAAGAGCATGCCCACTAACACAATTACATAACAAAAATGTTTCAGAATCCGATCCTGAATAGCAATTCAAATTTGTTATGAAACTTCTTTGTAATGAATTACCATCATTATCAACAAATAAAGAGTTGTGATATATCAAAGCATTATTTCCAATATTATTTACCAGTTTCTCTATTTTATCCAGCATCCAAATATCATCCTGGTCAGAGAAAGCTATAAATTCTCCTTTGCAATATTTTAATGCATTTTCAAAATTTCTTTTAATACCATGAGGAGCACTATTATGTTTTACCGAAACAAATGAATATTTTTTTTCATACTCACTTAAAACTTCAAGTGTGCCATCTGTAGATCCATCATCTGAAACAATTATTTCCAGGTTAGGATAAGTTTGCATTACAAGCGTGTCCATTTGCTCCCTTAAATATAAACCACCGTTATAAGCTGCTAATGCAATAGACACCAATGGTAAATTATTTTCTTTGTTCAACACTATTAAATTTTTTTATACGATACATTATTTAGAGAAAATAAAATCTTTTTACACACAGCATTTACACTATTTAAAATGCCGGTTGATTTACTTACCTCAACTAATTTCATCTTTGATGATTCAACTTCTTTCTTAGAATTAAAAAACATTTTTAAAGCTTTCAAATACCAAAACCTTCCTGTAATTATGTGCATTAAAATCTCAGGAATTAATTGTAAGTACCATAAAAATAATTTGTTTTTTGATAAATGTATTGCATGTAAAAACATTTTATTTCTGCTGTAAATAGCTTTCACAAAATTCTCTCTGCTTTTATTTTTTATGGTGGTAGATGTTTGGTGCCGGCAAACAGCATTGTGATCGTAATAACACTTCCAACCCAGTCTCCAAGCACGAAGACTAAGCTCAAAATCCTCTACATAAAAAGGTGCAAATATTTCATCAAAGCCACCAAGCATAATTAGTTTTTCTCTGCTTACAAGCGCATTAGCCCCCGATAAATACATACTGTATAACCTATCCCCCACTTTACTTTCTAAAGGGATATAATTGCCGGATGTTTTAATTTTCACACCATGAAAAGATGGATACTTTCCGCCATCCTGAATCTCATCATCACTCCAACCAATTATTCGTCCCATCACACCAAATGTATCTTCTTCATCAAAATAGTGAAGTAAATTATTGAAGTAGTCTGGCGTTAATTTTACATCGCTGTTTAATAATAATACGTAATCATATTTAGCTGCAAAAATACCTTTGTTGATGGTGGGGGAAAAGCCTTTGTTCAGTTGGCTTTGTAAGAGAATAACTTGAGGGTAATCATTTTGTAACATTAGAACACTGGTATCAGTAGAGCAATCGTCTGATATAATTACTTCATAACTTAGTTGTGTATTATGTAAAGCTTCGTATAACGGAGGCAATATTAAAGGCAATAATATATTGCCATTGTAATTTGGAATAACAACCGATATGCCTTTATTATTTATCAACGGGTAAAATGAATGGGTGCCATGCAAAATAATACTTTGTGTGTTTTAAAAAAATCTTATTTGTTTTCATCTTTAAATTACTTTAGCAGTAATGTGGAATAAGTTTTTACAACAAATAAAAGTCGGTAATACAAAAGCTCTTGCACGCTGTATTTCATTAATAGAAAATGAAGCGGTTGGCTATGATGTTTTTTTGCAATCATTACCTGCAAGTAACACACCTATTGTAGGCATTACGGGTCCGCCCGGCGCAGGCAAAAGTACATTGGTAGATGCGCTCATTGGGTTTTATATTGCACAGAATAAAAAAGTAGCAGTACTATGTGTAGATCCATCTTCTCCATTTAACCTTGGCGCATTATTAGGAGATAGAATTAGAATGAGCGATTGGTATAATAATGCAAATGTGTTTATTAGATCTTTGGCTACAAGAGGCTCACTTGGTGGATTGCATCCCAAAATTATAGAGATATCAGATCTTTTAAAAGTAGCAGGGTTCGATTATATTATTATTGAAACGGTAGGAGTGGGGCAAAGCGAAATAGAAATTGCGGGCCTTGCAGATGTTACAATTGTAACCATTGTGCCCGAAGCAGGCGATGAGATACAAACTATGAAAGCGGGCATGATGGAAATTGCAGACATGTTTGTGGTAAACAAAGCAGATAGACCCGGAGCTGATACTTTTGTAAAAAACCTGCGCCTTATGCTGGCGCCCGCATTTAGCAATCATAAAAAGGAAATCGAAATTATAAAAACCATTGCTTCTAAAAAAGAAGGAATTGAAATGCTCAGCATTGCTATTGAAAAAATTTTAAAGGATGAAACCAGTAATGAGAGAAAAGCATGGTTATTGGCAGAAAAAGCATTTTACCTTATACAAAAAGAAAAAATGCGAAATATAAATAAAGCAGATTTAAAAATTCAAATTGAAAATGCTGAAAAGAACTTTAATATTTACACTTTTATAAAAAAGTATTTTAAAAGCATTTAAATTATATGAGTGTAAATCTTTCAGAAAAAAGACAAAAAATAATAATCCTTTTTGCAGGGACTCATTTGGCATATTCTCCCACTATTTTACAATTGTATGAAGCACTTTCTGTACAACATGATGTAACCATACTTTCACACATTATACCTGATTTTATTTCTCAAAAACCGGAAGGCGTTAATGTTATTTTTTATGAAGAACCCGTTTGGGTAAAACCTTCATTTTTAAAAAAGATCGAATATTTTTTTCTTAGGAGATTGTATTCGCCGGCAAAGAAAATGGAAGCAGCAGGCTTAAAATTAAAGGTGGACTATTACAAATTTTTAAGAGTTAAAAACACAATAAATAATGGAAAGTATGATCGTGTAATCGCAGTAGATACTGAGAATCTTTTCTACTGTTCTCTCATGAACAGGCATGTAGATTTTGTATCTCTTGAGCTAAAAATCGGCGAAACCTTTTTACCATTTATTAATAAAAATATTATTGATTGTGTAATTATACAAACGGAAGAAAGGTTTAATTATTTATTTAAAGAAGTAAATCTTAAAAAGTTTTTTATACAAAATGCACCTGTATATAAAGAGTTTTTATGGCCTCAAAATAAGAATGGATTACTGTACGGTGGTACAGCATGGAATCCTTTTGGCTTTTACCATTTCTTAGAATATCTAAAAAAGTACAAAGATTTATCCTTAACTGTACAAGGTGCTTTTCCTGACCTGGATAAGAAAAAAGTTACAGAAGAATACAATGAATTGCTTAAAGAAAAACTTTTAATAATTAACGACAATTATTTAAAAAACGAGGATGTAGTAGATTATTTTTCTCATTTTAAAATAGGAATTTGCTTTTATAATTTTGATGTGGATTGGGTAAGGCATTTCAATTACCAGTCTGCACCATCAGGTAAAATATTTAAATACCTGGCTGCAGGTGTACCAGTTTTAGCAATAAACATTATGGGGTTTAAATTTATAGAAGAAATGCAATGTGGCGTACTTATTAATTCATTACAGCCGGAAGAAATAAAAAAAGGGATAGAAAAAATTCTGGATAATTATTCTTTTTATGAAGCCAATACTAAAATAGCTGCAAAGCATTTTAGTTTTGATAAAGCTGTAAAACCATATTTATATTATACTAAACATCATTAAACAAATTAAGCCTCTGCTTCCACTTCCTTATTCTTCTTCCACCACCTAAATGCTATAAACCCTACAATTGCGAAAGGTGCAAACATTAAATACAAAATTCCTGAGTTCAAACCTTCTGCGGGTTTTTCGCCAAGTTGCTGTGCGGTTTTTGTACACATTGAACATTGTGCATATAAATAACTTTGTGTTTGTAGGCCAAACAACATCATAAAAATAATAAGCCTTTTCATCCTGCAAAATTACTTTGTTTTCATAATTAAAAAGTTAAAGAAATCAATACACAATTTACTTTTGTTTCTAATTAAGGAAAAACATTTTTAACCTTGCTTAGGGTATTTAAAAAATAAAAACTTCTTTTCGGCACTGCCAAAATCCTTCCAGTCATCAATGGGAATTTCCACTGCAAATACAGCGCAAGTAGGCATATCATCTATATCTACTCCTTGGCACAAACTGTTTGCAAATTCAGATATCCCGGGGTTATGTGAGAATAGTGCAACATGATGCGGATTATGTTGAAGGTTGGAAACTACATTGTAAAATGTAGAAACTTGTGCATTATACAATTCATCTATTAATATGATATTTTCTTTTTCTGTATCATAAACTTCCATAAATGCCTTGCAAGTTTTTTTTGCCCGTTTTGCAGGGCTGCTTACAAAGGCATCAATTTTTACTTGATCAGCTAATAATTTTTCGGCCATTTCAGGAGCATCTTTTTTGCCCCTTTCATTTAATGGTCTGTCAAAGTCTCTTTCACCAATATTTGCCCAAATACTTTTTGCATGACGTATAATTAATAATGTTTTCATAGTTTAATGCTTTCAAGCAATGCTAACTTTAAGAAGCATTACTCATTAGAAATACTGTTTAAGATTTAAAAGAACACAATTTAAAAGTAATTAAATGTTGTGGCATATTTTTGCGGCTTAAATTATTTATTATTACAACCATTCTCCTCATAACCCCGCCTTTTACACAGTTAAACACACCATACCCGGCAACCGCATACATAAAAGGTTTTTTAAATACAAAAAAAATATCTTCTTTTCAATGCGATTTAGGTATAGAAGTAACCGTACGTTTATTTTCAAAAAATGGTCTTCAATCTCTATTTGAAAGAATTAAAAAAACGGAAATGGTTTATTCTGCAAATGCGGAAAAAATGATTGCTTTAAAAAATGATTATATAAATACAATAGATGCTGTCATAAGTTTTTTACAGGATAATAATCCAACTATTGCACACAATATTTGCAAGAGAGAAATGTTGCCGGAAGCTAGTCGTTTTGCTTATACAGATGATTTACAAAAAGCCTTTGGTAACATGGGCATACAGGATAAAGCAAAATATATTGCTACAATGTATTTGGAAGATTTATCTGATCTTATCAAAGAAACAGTAGATGATCATTTTGGTTTTAGCCGCTACGCAGAAAAATTAGGAAGATCTGCAAGCACCTTTGATGAGTTATACCATGCACTGCAACAGCCATATACTTTTATTGATGAATTGTTGATAGAATTATTGCAGGAGAAAATGGAAAAATTGCAACCAAAAATAGTGGCACTTTCGGTACCATTTCCCGGTAATTTATATACTTCATTAAGATGTGGACAATGGATAAAAAAACATTACCCTGCTGTAAAAGTAATGATGGGCGGTGGTTTTGCCAATACTGAATTAAGATCATTAACAGATTTGAGGGTATTTGAATTTTATGATTTTATAACCTTGGATGATGGTGAAGCACCCATTGAAAACCTTATTGCTTTTATTACAAAAAATAAAACAGAAGACGAATTGAAACGTACTTTTTTATTAAAAAATGAAAAAGTGGTTTATATTAACAATAAAGAAGTTAAGGATTATCGCCAGGGCGAAGTGGGCACGCCGGATTACAGTGATTTATTGCTGGATAAATATATTTCTGCTATTGAAGTTGTAAACCCCATGCACAGGATGTGGAGCGATGGCAGATGGAATAAACTAACCATGGCACATGGATGTTATTGGGGTAAATGTACTTTTTGCGATGTTAGCCTAGATTATATAAAACTTTACGAACCGGTAGCGGCAGGTATTATTTGCGATCGTATGGAAGAGATAATGGCCCAGACAAAACAAAATGGGTTTCATTTTGTAGATGAGGCCGCACCACCAGCACTCATGCGTGCAGTAGCCATTGAAATTTTAAAACGTAAAATGGTAGTAAGCTGGTGGACCAATGTGCGTTTTGAAAAAAGTTTTACAAGAGACCTTTGTTTGCTGCTCAGTGCATCTGGGTGTATTGCAGTATCGGGCGGCTTAGAAGTAGCGTCTGATAGACTTTTGCAATTAATTGATAAAGGAATAACAGTAGCGCAAGTGGCAAAAGTGAACAGGAATTTTACGCAGGCAGGCATATTAGTTCATGCATATCTCATGTATGGTTTTCCTACTCAAACAGATCAAGAAACAATTGATTCATTGGAAATGGTTCGCCAGCTTTTTTCAACAAATGTGCTTCAGTCAGCCTTTTGGCACAGGTTTGCACTCACTGCCCATAGCCCCGTAGGTTTAAATCCTGAAAAGTTTAAAATAAAAAAAATAAACGAAGACCTGGGTACCTTTGCGAATAATGATGTAGAATATGAAGATGAAAGTGGGGGAGATCATGATAGTTTTGGATATGGACTAAAGAAATCTTTGTTTAATTATATGCACAATATTGGCATTGATGAACCTTTGCAAAAATGGTTTGATGAAAAAGTGCCTAAAACAAAAGTCTCACCCAGGTTTATTGAAGATGCGTTGAATGAAACTGAATTGAATCTATTTAAACCAAATGCCAAAATAATTTTCTTAGGTAATATTCCAACAGTTCAATATTTTACCCAGTCTAAAAAGGGATATAGCAGAGAAATGGCTACACTCATGTTTACAAATAAAAGGGATATACAGGAAGTTCAAATAGCAAAACAACAAGCAGAATGGTTGATGAATATTTTATTAAAAGCGTCAATAAATACAGAAAATCAATTGACATTACTTAATATTAAACAGGATTATGAATATTTTGGACTAGAAAATTTTGAAATTTTTTGGGATAGCAAACCGGTGAACACACTTTATAAATCTGGATTATTAATACTTTAATAGATAAATTTAAGATTTTAAAATACAAGTTTTAAAATACACTTAATTAATAATCAACGATTTATGGTAAATCAATTTTAACTATGAAATTTTTTTGCTATTACTGTATCTCATTCCAGATCATAAGTTCTAAAATAATTTGTAGTGTTAATATTACAAGTTATCCACATTTCAACTACATTTTTATAAAATTTAATTTTTTTTTTAGCAATTTGTATTTGTTAATAAATTTTAACTTAATATTACATTGAAATTATAAGATAAGTTTTTTAACAGTTCTATAATTTTAATTAGCAAATCCCCAGGCTAATAAAATCCGATAAACCAACTAACCCTATCCACTATCCTTATAATTTCTCAAAAAAGAAATTAAGATCTGCCAACATCCCTGCGAATTATTTATATCGTTCAAATCCCCATTTCTAATTTGTGATAACAGATTAGTATATTTTTAAATTCATACAAATGAATAAAGGAATAACTATGTCTTTTTTGCAGAAGTTTTTAAATGAATATTCAAATCATAATTTTTATAAAAAA
>JANPIF010000071.1:0-20445 GCA_031424845.1 Ferruginibacter sp. | reverse complement strand
TGTAAATCCCGATACTTTTGTGTGCAGAAAAGCACCAACAACTTTTAGAGTTATAAATAATTATCCCAATCCATCGTTGGCTTATAAGTGGTCAGTATTAGGCTTACCAAATAGTACAGATCCGTCACCCTACACAATACGTGCAACTGCTTTTGGAAATTTTAACCAGAACTATGTTATCATATATAATGGCAATGAGTACTGCCCAGATACCATCAGATTAAATCAAAATATTAGAGTTGGGGGGCCTCAATTAAATTATAGTACAGACACTTCTTTTTGTACCAACAACAATTTTGTAATTACCAATACTTCAACACCACATTTGGCGAGTGATACCATTAAAAGCTGGCGGTGGACTTTTGGCATACCTGGGTTAGTTGATACAGCATATCAACCTGCGGTATTTGTATATTCTGCCGAAGGCTATTATCCAATTACTTTAATAGCAAAAGATAAGAAGGCTTGCATTGATACTTTAATCAAAAATATTTATGTAAAAGAATCACCGTTTCTTCGCATTTTTCCACGAACTGCTCAACTCTGTTTTGGTCAAACCATTACCTTAACCGGTTACCATACCGATACCATGGTGTGGTCTCCTGCCAGCCTTGTAAATTGTGCTACTTGCGATACTACTTTTGCTACACCTTTAAACAGCACAAAAATTTATGCAATAGCCAGTAATGCAAATTGTTCTTTAAAAGATAGTAGCATCATTACCGTTTATAAACCATTTATTGCAACGGCAACTCCCAACATGCTGTATGCATGTTTAAATGAAAAAGTGAATGTAACAATTAGGCCTGCAAATAAAAAAATTCTATGGTCTCCCAATTTTGGGCTTAGTAGCACGAGCAATTACAATCCTGTAATTACGGTATTAAAAGATACCAATTACTTAGTAACACTTACAGATAGTTTAGGTTGTTATAGCAGCGATGCTACAGTAAAAATTCGTGCCTATCCACAACCAATAGTGAATGCAGGGCCGGATAGAGTATTATCCTACAACAGCCCATTCACAATATCGCCCGTTTACAGTGGGGATGTAACCAATTATTTATGGACACCAAGCAATAATTTAAGTTGCAGTAACTGCCCAAAGCCTAATGGCAATGCTGATACTAGCAGAACTTTTGTAATTAGTGCAAGCAATTCAAACAACTGTACGGCAAAGGATACTATTAAGATTATGATTGAATGTGCCTATGCTAATTTGTATATGGCCAGTGCATTTTCCCCTGACAACATACAGGTAAAAAAATATTATTATCCTCAAACTCGGGGAATAAAAATGATAAACAGGTTTGCAGTTTTTAACCGCTATGGAGAAGTTATTTATGAAATAAAAAATGCTGCACCTAATGTAAGGTACAATGGATGGGATGGTAAGTTTAAAGGTGTAGAACAGATTACAGGCGGCTATGTATATATGTTAGATGCTACTTGTGAAAAAGGTGAAACATTAAGTAAAAAAGGATCGTTTTTATTGATAAGGTAAAACTAAATTACTTCTCCCCAAACATCTCCACCACTTTTTTAAACCTGTAATCAAAAATACCTTTCAATTGTTTTTTTACAAACAATGTATTGGCAATATCACCTAAAAACCAAAACGGTAATTTGTAATGCACATAATCTGTCATTTCTACACCGCCGGGTACTTCTTTAAAATGATGCTGGTGATGCCACATTTCATAGGGGCCATATCGCTGCTCATCTACAAAATATTTGTGGTGCTGTACATGGGTAATTTCCGTCATCCAATACAATGGTATTCCTAAAATAGGATGAACTTTGTATTCAATAACCTGACCCGGATACATGGCGCCAAGCTTTTTTGAAAGGATTTTAAAATTTAAATTGTCAGGTGTTATTGTGGCGAGGTTGGCAGGGTTGCTAAAAAACTCCCATGCTTTATCTATACTGCAAGGAATAAATTGAACGGTACTTAAATTATATACTTTGCTCATGAAAATTTTTTATTTGCTTAATTATATAAAATGAAATTTTATAGGTTGAATTTTGTTACTTTTCAGCACAGTAAATTAAAAGATTAAATGCAGGCATACCGTCAACAACTTCAGCACAAATTTAACGAAGAGTACCAGAAACTAAATGCCCAGCAACAACTTGCGGTAGATACAACGCAAGGTCCGGTGATGGTAATTGCAGGCCCAGGCACCGGCAAAACACAAATACTTGCAGCACGAATTGGTAAGATATTATTAGAGCCGGATAATATGCCGGAAAACATACTCTGCCTCACTTACACCGATGCTGGGGCCATTGCAATGCGTAGGCGGTTACAACAGTTTATTGGCGCCGATGCATACAAAGTGAATATCTATACATTCCATGCTTTTTGCAATGATGTTATACAGGATAATTTATCGCTTTTCGAAAAAAATTCTTTAGATGCTATCTCCGAATTGGAGAATATCCAGCTTTTTAAAAAACTTATTGACAACTTTCCAAAAAATCATCCACTTAAAAGGTACAGGGGAGATGTTTATTTTGAAATAAATAACCTGCGCAATTTATTTTCTGCAATGAAACGAGAAGGTTGGACTGCAACTTTTATCAACGAAAAAATTGATGCATACATTACTGATTTGCCAGCAAGAGATGAATACATTGCCAAGCGTGCAACAAAAGAATTTAAGAAAGGGGATGTACGGATAGATAAAATTGAAGAAGAAAAAGAGAAGAAAGAAAAATTACGTGCAGCCGTAAATGAGTTTGAAAATTACCAAAATCTAATGCGGGAATGCAACCGATACGATTTTGATGACATGATAAACTGGGTAATAAAAGCATTTGAAGAACACCCAGATGTTTTGGCAAATTACCAGGAGCGTTTTCAATATGTATTGGTAGATGAATACCAGGATACGAGTGGTACACAAAATAAATTGGTAGAATTGCTAACCGGCTACTGGGATACACCAAACATTTTTGTGGTGGGAGATGATGACCAAAGCATCTATCGTTTTCAGGGAGCCAACGTAGAAAACATGCTTACGTTTGCAAATAATTATACAGCAGATTTACTTACTGTTGTACTCACCAATAATTATAGAAGCACGCAACCAATTCTTGATATTTCTAAAACGCTTATTAATAAAAATGTGGAGCGGTTGGTTACTCAAATACCGGGTTTAAGTAAAGATTTAATTTCATCGAGAGAGCTGTTAAAATCATTGACCAATAACCCAATAATACAAGAATACAATTCAGTAAAAGAAGAAATGGCGGGCATAACTGCAGCTATATTTTCATTATTAGAAAATGATGTACCTCCAGGTAAAATTGCTGTTATTTATAAAGAAAATAAATATGGAGAAACACTTGCCAATTACTTAAGACTAAAGCAGGTGCCGGTTTACAGCAAGCGCAGTGTAAATATTTTGCAAGATGCATTTGTAAATAAAGTGATAACCATTATGCGGTATTTGAATGCAGAGCATGATACGCCCTATGGTGGTGATGAACTGTTGTTCGAAATTCTGCATTACGATTTTTATAAAATCCCCCCAATAGAAACAGCAAAGCTTACGGTAGAAGTAAACAGTAAAAAGTATGGCGGTGCAGCAACATCTCTCAGGCGATTGTTGTTTGATAAAGCTAACCAGGCACCTAAAGATTTATTTGATACCGGTATCCATTCAAAACTAAAAACGGTAAGTGCAATTATTGAGAATTTAATGGGCGATGTTGCAAATGTTTCGTTACAACAATTATTAGATAATATTATTAGGAATGCAGGCGTGTTACCTTACATTATGCAGCACCCACAAAAATTAAAGCTGCTACAATTACTTACTGCTTTGTTTGATTTTGTAAAAGAAGAAACAAGCAGAAATCCATTTTTAGATTTGAAAGGCTTTGTGGAGATTATTGATTTGATGGAGAAGGAAGCATTGCCCTTGCCATTAACAGAAGTATCCGGTAATGAAAAAGCAGTAAATTTATTAACTGCACATGGCTCAAAAGGATTGGAGTTTGAGTATGTATTTTTTGCAGGTGTAAATGCATCATCTTGGGAGAAAAAAAGAAAACCCGGGGGTGGTTATAAATTTCCAGATACAATGTTTAGTACAGCTCCTTCGCTCACAGCGGAAGGGGAAGAACTGCGCCGTTTATTTTATGTAGCACTTACTCGGGCTGAAAAGCATTTGTATATTTCTTATGCAAAATTTAGCAATGAGGCAAAAGGTTTAGAACCCTCTATGTTTATTGCAGAAATACAGGAGGTACATAATCTACCAGTTGAACCAATACAAATTTCAGCAGAAGAAATGGCTGAGTTTAATTTGCTGCAGTTTACGGCACAAGCACCGGAAATTGGTCATGACGAAGATGATTTTATTGATGGCTTGCTCAGCAAATTTTCCATGAATGTAACAGCATTGAATAACTATTTAAAATGTCCGTTACAATTTTATTACAACAACCTTATTCGTATTCCATCTGGAAAAAATGAAGCTACAGAATTTGGTAGTGCAGTGCATTATGCAATTGAAAAGTTATTTAAGAAAATGCAGGATGGTGGACAAGAAAAGTTTGGAAGTAAAGATGATATGCTGGCAGATTTTGAATGGTATATGCTCAGACACAGAGAAAATTTTACCAAAGAATCGTTTGCTCGCCGTATGGAGTATGGCGAAGAAGTTTTATCTAATTATTACAACAAATACATATACAGTTGGATAAAAGTAGTAGCAATTGAAAGAAATATTAAGGGTGTGGTCGTTGATGGGGTCCCTTTAAAAGGTAAAATGGATAAGCTGGAGTTTGATGGTAAAAATATAAATGTTGTTGATTATAAAACCGGTGATATTGATAAAGCATTGCCATCCTTAAAAGGACCAAACGATAAAAATCCTGATGGAGGAAACTATTGGAGACAAGCGGTTTTTTATAAAATATTAATAGATAATTATGACCTTAAAGATTGGAAAGTTATTAGTACAGAATTTGATTTTGTAGAACCTGATAAAAAGAAAGAATACCGAAAAGAAAAAATTGTTATAACGCCTGAAGATACCAACATTGTAAGAGCACAAATTAAAGATACATGGGAGAAAATACAGGCAAAAGATTTTTACACCGGCTGTGGTAAAGAAGAATGTCATTGGTGCAATTTTGTAAAAACCAATGAACTAGCTGTAGCCTTACATGATGTGGATGTTGAAGATGAAAATAATAATGAGTAAAAAGTGATGAAAAATTTCTACATAATATTATAAGAAATAAAAAAAGCAACAGTAGTAATTACCGTTGCTTTTTTTATGCTACTTTATTGCGTTGTTTTGTAAAGTAGCTTCAGTGTCTTCCTTTAGCCCAAGTGCAGATGTAAGAAGTGGACTGATATGCTCTTCAAATATTTTTTTTCCTTTTTCTTTTAAAGCAATTTTATCATCTTCGCTCATTTTATTGTATTTATACACTGCTAATGCTCCAAGGCCAAGTAATATCAAGCCTGTTTTGTTTGAAACTTTCATGTTATATATTTTAATTTTGAAACTATAAATGTTATAAAAACCGTACCGATTTTTATGGCTAGCTAAAATTCAAATATTTAATAATTATTACAGATTGTCGTATTCATACAATGCGTCAATGGCTGTTCCAGGTTCCATTTCGCAAACTGGTTTAATAATGCCATCGTTAATTCCATAAACCCAGCCATGCAAATGTGGTCGATTATCTTCCTTCCAGGCTTTTTGTATGATAGATGTTTTGGCCAGGTTAAAAACTTGTTCTGTAACATTTAATTCTGTCAATTTATTTACACGTTCATCTTCTGTAGGCAAACTGTCAATCTCGGTGCGATGCATTCTATATACATCTTTAATATTTTTTAACCAGTGGTTAATTATTCCGTAATGATGTTTACCCATAGCAGCTTTAATGCCGCCGCAACCATAATGGCCACAAACAATAACATGCTTAACTTTTAAAACTTCTACAGCATACTGCAGTACACTTAACATATTAATATCTGTATTTACAACAAGGTTAGATATATTTCTGTGTACAAATATTTCTCCCGGTAATGTACCAGTTATTTGATTTGCGGGTACTCGGCTGTCGCTGCATCCAATCCACAAAAACTCCGGGGCCTGTTGTGCAGCTAGAATTTTAAAAAAATCAGGATTTGATTGGCTTTTTTCTTCGGCCCATGCCCTGTTTTCCAGTAATAATTTTTCGTGTGTTAACATAACTTATAATTTGAATTTTTTTATTTTATTAATGTGCCCTGTCGTCCATCATCATTTCATTGTCTTTTTCTATAAGTTTATGAGATTCGTTATAAAGACTTTTTTTGATGGAAACGGTTATATTTTTAGTAATTGCATTTATATTAAATTCGTTAATTGTGTCAATGATGTCTTTATCAATATACTCAGCTTTGGTAAGATCGATAATTACAAACGCATTTTCAGGAATGTTTTCAAATATGCTTTTTAGTTTAGGCTTACTAAAAAATGAAATGTCTTTTCTAAGCCTTATCAGATGTTTATTATCGGTTTCAGTCACAAAAATGGCTGAACGGAAGTTGCTTCTAATGATGTAAAAAATACCGGCAGCAATTCCTATTAAAACTCCCTTTAAAAGATCTGTAAATACAATGGCAGTTATTGTAATAATAAATGGCATAAACTGCTCCCAACCTCTTTTATAATAATCTTTAAAAATAGAAATTTTGGCTAGTTTATAACCGGTAAAAATTAATATTGCTGCTAATGCTGCTTTAGGTATTAAGTTTAATAACTCAGGCAAAAATGCCACACAAACAAAAATAAGTATCCCATGAAATATGGTGCTCATTTTGGATTTGGCACCCGCATTTACGTTAGCACTGCTGCGTACAATAACACTCGTAAGTGGCAAGCCGCCTAACATCCCGCTCACAATATTTCCCGCACCTTGTGCTACCAGTTCTCTGTTTGGAGGAGAAAATCTTTGTAGGGGATCTAACTTATCTACTGCTTCCAAACCAAGTAATGTTTCTAACGATGCAACCAATGCAAGTGTTACAGCAGTTATCCAAACATCTTTATTGGTAATAAACGACCAGTTTGGTAAATGAAAAAAAGATATAAATTCTGAAGTGGTTTTTGCTACAGGAATATTAACCAGATCCGCTTCTTTAATAGAGAATAATGAAGAAGTATCACTTAAAAAATAATGAAGTAAAACACCCACTATAACAACCATTAACGGACCACTCAGTAACTGAAATACCTTTTTCGATTTAATGAATGGTTTTTCATACAAAATAAGAATAGCAATACCGATGATGCCTATTAAAATTGCTAAAGGAGTTATGTGATTGAGGGAATTAACTATAGAAGAAAAAGTATTTTCACCAGATACCTGGATAAATGTTTCATCTCCTTCAAAATCTTTATCGTAGCCAACTAAATGCGGAATCTGTTTTAAAATAAGAATAATTCCTATGGCAGCGAGCATTCCTTTAATAACGCTGTTGGGTACATAATCTCCAATAATGCCTAGTTTAAAAATCCCCATGAGCACTTGAAAAACACCTGCTAAAACTACTGCAAGAAAAAATGCTTCAACTGCAGGCAATTTTAATACCGCTGCTGCTACAATAGCAGTTAATCCTGCTGCAGGGCCACTCACACTTAAATTACTACCGCTTAATGATCCTACAATTATACCTCCAACTACACCAGCAATAATACCAGAAAATTCATTTAAACCACTGGCTACGGCTATACCCAAACACAATGGTATTGCTACCAAAAACACAACTAATGCAGATGGTAAATCATTACCAATGCTCTTAAAATATTTTTGCATGAAATATTATTATATAAATACTTAAAACCCTTTACAGGAGGAAAGAATTAAAATTAGAAAAAAATGATAAAAAATTACTTATTGAATGCATTAAGCATTAGGAGGAGGAGTGGTTACATCTGCAACATGACTCAAAAATAAGTTGGTGCTTTTTTTGCAAAAATTTGCAGGTTTTACAGACGATTTTACCAATTCGAAAAAGTTATTGAAGTAAAATTCTTTGTTGAAATCTTTTGTTTCTTTTTTATCTAAATTTTTATCACATACATCTTCCTCTACAAAACTACTTTCAAATAAACATTTACCCAATTCCTTTACTGGTAAGCATTGAACGCAGATAATTAATAAAAGTAATATGCTGATTATTTTTTTCAATAGTAGTACAAAGGTAATTGATTGTTGTTTTAAAAAATGTTTAATAAATTATCTTAGAGTTAAAATGGCGTGGATTAATGTTTAAACAGTTTTCCATTTTAATATTTGCTCTTTCGTAATGTATATCGGCGGGCAATGGTACTTCTTTAAAGCCAAATTTTCTATATAAATGAATAGCAGCTTCAAGCTTTGTATTTGAATACAATGTAACTATTTTAGCTTTAAGTTTGGCTGCTTCTGCCATACTGTGTTTCATCATTGTGCTACCTATACCTAAGCCTTGATATTTTTCCGAAACGGCCATCTTTGCAAGCTCATAGTCCTCTTCATTTATTTTTATTAAAGAATAAGTGCCTACAATTTCATTGTTATAAACAGCATAAAAAATTAAGCCCGCTTTATCTATTATTTCTTTTTGAGGATCAGATAATTGTACAACATCGTTTGGCTCTACTTTAAAATATTTTTGAAGCCATTCGTAATTTAAAAGTTTAATATGCTCCTTATTTTCTTTTGTAAAAGGAATGATGCCTATCATGTAGTTAAATTAAATATTTAGTCCACCACAAACACTGATGGTTTGGCCGGTTACATAACTACCCATATCACTCGCAAGAAAAAGTGCAGCATTTGCAATATCTTCTCCACTTGCAAACTTACCGAGTGGTATAGCTGCTTTGTATTTGTCAGATGCTTCTCCTTCTTTTAAATAACTCGTCATATCTGTTTCTACAAAACCAGGTGCTATGGCATTGCATCTTATATTTCTACTTCCAATTTCTTTTGCAATGCTTTTTGTAAAACCAATAATGCCTGCTTTGCTGGCTGCATAACTGCTTTGGCCGGCATTACCTGTTTCCCCAATAATACTACTCATGTTTATGATGCTGCCACTGCGAGCCTTCATCATAGGTTTTATAACCTGCTTGGTAATATTAAATACGCTTTTTAGGTTTACGTTCATCACATCATCCCACTGCTCTGCCGTCATACGCAGCAATAAATTATCTTTTGATATACCTGCATTGTTTACACATATATCTATTTGCCCAAATTCTTTTATAACATCATTTACAAATATTTCTGATGCGGCATAATCACCTGCATTTGTCTGATAAGCTTTAGCCTTTACGCCCATTGCTGTTAACTTTTCCACCAGTGTATTTGCTTTTTCAGTACTGCTATCACTTACATAAGTAAAAGCTATATTAGCGCCCTGTTCTGCAAATTTTACTGCTATTGCTTCGCCTATGCCACGAGCTGCTCCAGTAATAATGGCGTTTTTGCCGTCTAATAGTTTCATATTAATTTTTTTAAGATTGTAATTTTTACAGAATGCCTCATCATTCATTAATGAAATATATTCATATAAATAAATTTACAGTGAAGAATAATATAAAATTATAAATGATGTCAATAATTAAAGTTGCAAATAACAATAAAAATATTAAAGACTTAAAAATTGTCCAAAACCAGTTTTGACCATAAAAGCGCTTTACAGCAAAACTTACCATTACAAACAAATATGCCAGAACAATATAACCTACTATACCTCCATCTTTAAAAAGTATTTGAGAAGCAGGATAAATTTTGAAAAATAGTAAAGCCAATAATGGAAATAATAAAAACATTACTGCAAAAATTAATGAGGTTAATTCTATTGCAAATACAAAGTGATCAAAAAAGAAAAGTTTCTTTTGGTAAAAAAGCAAAAAAAGTAATAATGCTGAAAGCGGTATAATTAGCAATAAAAAAGGCTTGGCAAATTTATCTGATTTAGCATTATATCTTATGGCAAGATCATCAAAACTAATTTCTTTTTTGCTTATAGTATTTTTTACAATTGGCTTTGCAAACCATGCATAATTATAGTCTTCAGAAACATAAGTATTAAAATTCATGTTTAGTCCTTTAGCTAAAGGAAAGAGTAGATAAAGAATTATAATAATTAAGAAAAGAGAAAGAGGTTTAAAATATTTACTTCTAATACCATTACAATAATCTAGCGAAAATTTCCCAGGCTTGGTAAAAATAGCTTTAATGGTTGTGAAAAATTTACCGTCTAAGTGAGTAGAAAAATGAAAAAATTCTCCAATAAAATGACGAAGGTTTTTATCTTTTTCATTCCATATTTTTTCTCCGCAGGTATTACAGTATTTGCCGAAAAATACTGCATTACAACTTTTACAATTATGCGGATTGATATTCATAAACTAATTTTAAAAAAATTGATTAAAAAAGTTGATACTTTTTCACAAATTTTTATTTTTAAGTTGAAGTATCTCTTCCACAATTTTTCTTTCATTGCTCAGCCGTGGTACTTTGTGCTGCCCACCCACTTTTCCTTTTAGGCGAAGCCATTCTGTAAATGTCCCTGCTGGTAAACTATGTACAACAGGCATACGTAGTGCAATATCCTTATGTCGCTTTGCTTCGTAATCGCTGTTTACATCTTTTAAAGCAGCATCCATTTCTTTGGTAAATGTTGAAAGATCTTCGGGTGCTTTATCAAATTCAATCAACCATTCGTGTGCACCATTGCTGCTTGCAGTAAAATGAATAGGGGCTGCAGTATAATCTTTTACAATAGCATTTGTTTTTTGGGCCGCTACTGCTATTGCCTTATCAGCATTATCTACAATTACTTCTTCACCAAAGGCATTCATATAATGTTTTAGCCTGCCGGTAACTTTTATTTTATATGGATTTGTTGAGATAAATTCTACGGTATCTCCCATAATATACCGCCACAAACCACCTGTTGTACTTATTACGATGGCGTAATTTTTATGCAACTGCACTCCCTTTAAACCAAGAGTTTTTGGATTAGATTTTCCGTATTCTTCCACTGGCAAAAATTCGTAAAAAATACCATGTTCTGTAAAAAGCATCATGCCATCATCTTCCGGCTTTTCCTGTCCAGCAATAAATCCTTCGCTGGCATTGTATATTTCTAAGTAATTTATTGGCTTGCCAATAATAGCTTCAAATTGTTTTCTGTAAGGTATAAATGATACGCCGCCATTCATGTACAATTCCAAATTAGGCCACACTTGCGCAATGGTTTGTTTTTGAGTTATTTCCAGTATTCTTTTTAAAAGTAGTAAGGTCCAAGTAGGCACACCTGCAAGCATAGTTACATTTTCTACTGATGTTGCTTGTGCTAGTTTTTCTATTTTATTTTCCCACTCATCCAGCAAGGCTATGCTAAGTTCAGGTGTACGCAACCATTGCCCCCAAAAAGGAGAATTCTGCATAAGCACTGCACTCAAATCACCATATTGGATATCTTCTCCTAACTGGTTTATTTGATGCGAACCACCTACTACCAGGCTTTTGCCCGTTAGCAAATCGCTGGAAGGAAAATTATTATAATATTTTGTAATTACATCTTTACTCGCTTTAAAATGATTTTCTTTTAAGCTTTCTTCACTTACCGGTATAAACTTGCTCTTATCATTTGTTGTACCGCTGCTTTTTGCAAACCAAGTTACAGGAGTATTCCACAATACATTTTCTTCTCCCTTCATCATACGCTCAATATATGGGCTCATTTGCTCATACTCCGATAAGGGCACCCGCTGTTTAAATTCTTTTATAGAAAACAAATTTGCAAAGTCATATTTTTTCCCAAAAGTTGTATACTGTGCAGCAGATATGAGCGATTGTAATACTTCACGTTGTGCCGCAGCCGGATGGTTTATCCAGTTATTAATACGGTTGTAGCGCAACCTTGCCAAAAATGATATTGATTTAGATAACAAATTCATTAGTGCAGCAAGATAAAAAATATTGGGGAAGGGCGTAAAGGTTTTTTGGCGGCGTTAAAAGATTCTCTTTTAAAAGCAAATAATTTTGTTTTTTTAAATATTATTGGGACTGTTAAAAGTAGAAATAATGCACAACATCTGAGCAACCATTCCCTTACAAACGGTGTTCATTCGGGCGTGCGTTCCTATCTTTTTGATCCTGCGGAGAAAAAAATATTCACTTCTATTCGGCACCTTATTACATGCTTTTAGTGTTGAAATTTATCGAATGCTTGAAGGGATAAGAAAAGAAAAAGGCTCCGAAAAAATCGGAGCCCTCTATAAAATCTAATTACATAATTTCTACTCAGTTTCTACCAATCTAAATCCATTACCATGAATGTTTACAATTTCTAGTTTTGCATCTTCTTTTAAATATTTGCGAAGTTTTGCAATATACACATCCATGCTGCGGCCGTTGAAATACGTATCGCTGCCCCATATTTTTTTCAGTGCTGCTTCTCTTGGCAATAAATCATTTTTGTATTCGCTAAGCATTTTCAATAACTCATTTTCTTTTGGAGAAAGAGTTTGCGTTTTACCATTTACAACCAACTCTCTAAGGCGTGGGTTGAAATGATATTTCCCCAAATCAAACTCTGCATTGGCTTCTTCTTTGTGCAACTCTTCGTTGCGCTTAAGAATGGCTTTTATTTTATGTAGCAATACATCGCTGTCAAACGGTTTTGTTATATAATCATCTGCTCCAAGTTTGTAACCTTGTATAATATCATCCTTCATAGTTTTTGCACTTAAAAAGAACAATGGAACATCAGGATTTATATCTCTAATTTCTTCTGCTACTGTAAAGCCATCCATATTTGGCATCATTACATCCAGCAAACAAATATCAAATTTCTCTCTTTGAAAAGCAGCAAGACCGAGTCTTCCATCTCTTTCCAACGTTACTTCATAATCGTTTAGTTCAAGATAATTTTTAAGAACCATACCTAGGTTGGTATCATCTTCACATAATAAAATCTTAGGTTTAATTGCTTCCATAATGCTATAATTTATTTACAAATAAAATTAATTGATAATCAATACTGCTAATATAATGCCTAATTTTTTGTTAACCTATTTCTTTACATAGACCCTATCTGTCAGCGTTTTAAGAAATGATACAATATCTGCCTGTTCTTTTGATGTAAGATTAAGCCCATTTTTAAATGTAGTATCTAAATTTATCTGATGTGGGAAAAACCCTTTAGGATTGTTGTAATATCTCAACACTTCTTCCAGTGTTGCAAACATGCCGTTGTGCATATACGGAGCAGTAACAGCTACATTGCGTAGCCCGGTTGTTTTAAATTTACCAAGGTCATCTATATTTTTTGTAATTAAATACCTGCCACTGTCGGTAAGAAAATTACCATTAAACAATCCAATGTTTTTAAAACTATCATCTGTAAAATCTTCCATAGAATGGCAATCAAAACATTTTGCTTTATCCCCGGTAAATAATTGTCTACCTCTTTCCTCAGCTTTTGTTAGTGTTGCTTTGTTATTACTCCAGTCATCAAATTTACTGTTTATGGTTTCTAAGGTTTCCTCAAAAGCAGCAAATGCTTCACCAAGGTTTTTTGCTGTGGGAAGTTCTTTAAAAGTTTGCAAAAATAATTTTCGGTAAGTATTGTTTTGGTTTAGTCTTTTTACTGCATCTGCAATGGGCAAACCCATTTCATCTTTATTGGCAATGGGCATTAATGCTTGCTCATACAAAGTTTCGGCCCTGCCATCATAAAAATAGTAAGGGCGGTTTTTCATGTTGAGAACAGAAGGGGTGTTTCTGCTTGTTTCTTTGCCGCCGATACCGATACTAAAGGCGAGTGTATCTGCAAATGCAAATTTGGGGTTATGACAACTGGCGCAGCTTACAGAAGAATCTAAAGAAAGTATTTTTTCGGAGAAAAGTTTTTTGCCAAGAGATGCTTTTGTATAAACAGTTTGTTTTTCTGGCTTAAAAGAAAAACCAATGAATAAAATAAAAATAGAAATTGATATTGTAATAAATAAAACTTTCATTATCTGATTATTCCAAAATTATTTTTTCATCCACTACATTTCTCAATACAAAAGCACTTCTTTTTTTAAGTGGATTTGCATGTTGTTCTGCTATTTCATTGCGCATATTTACAATATCTACACATTTAAAAATAGCTTCTCTCATAGATGCTTCATCAGCTATTCCTTTACCGGCAATATCAAATGCAGTTCCATGATCTGGCGATGTTCGAACACCATCAATACCTGCAGTAAAATTTATTCCTTCACCAAATGCGAGCGATTTAAAAGGGATAAGCCCTTGATCATGATATAGAGCCAATACACAATCAAACTTTTCATAACTGCCCCTGGCAAAAAATGCATCGGCACTGTAAGGACCAAAACAAAATATTCCTTTTTTATTGGCTTCTTCTATTGAAGGTTTTATTATATCTATTTCTTCTTTGCCAACAAGTCCTTCGTCTCCCGTATGGGGATTAAGACCAAGCACCGCAATTTTTGGTTTATTAATCCCAAAATCTTTTTTAAGAGAATCGTTGATGACTTTTAGCTTGGTTAGAATATTTTCTTTGGTAATAAACTGTGCCACATCTTTTATGGCAACATGCTCCGTAAGCAATGCTACTCTCATATTATCTGCCACCATCATCATGGCCACATCTTTTACTTCAAACAAACTTTTTAAATAAGGTGTGTGACCTGTGTAATTGAACTCTTCGCTTTGGATGTTTTTTTTATGAATGGGTGCAGTTACTAAACCATCAATCATTTTTTCTTTTAAAGCTCCTGCTGCAGTGGTAAGGCTCATCAATGCATATTTGCCGCCGGTTTCGTTCAACTGGCCTGGACTTACCACCACATCATCTTCCCAGCAGTTATAAACATTGGCTTGTTTGGTGCTTATTTTTGAGGAATCCTTCGCTATATTAAAGGTCATATTAATTTCTGGCAAAGTTTTCCTGTAAAAGTTTAAAATTTTATTGTTGGCAAAAATTACAGGCGTACAAATATCTAACATACGAGCATCGCTCAATGTTTTAATAATTACTTCGGGGCCAATACCATTTATATCTCCACAACTAATTCCTATAATTGGTTTATGTTCTGTATTGCTCATAGTTTGATAAAATACGTACTTATACTATTTTTTTGTAAGTATAATTTACAGTTAAGTACCGTTTAATTTTAAATTTTTTAAAATATCCGTTATTAGAAGAACTTCTACACAATAATAGTATACCAAAATACGTATTCTTTATGTCCGATTTGTCGGTAAATCCAGAATGATGTTCCTAATTCCTATAAACCAAATCAAAATTATGCGTATTTTTTATTTATTGACAGCTTTTTGTTTTAGTTCATTTTTAAGCATGGCCCAAGGTACTTCCGGTAAAAGCGGAACAGGGGCAAATATCAATGTTGATAATTATCAAATTTATTGGAGGGTTAATCCGGACAGTGCACTTGGAATAAAAGGCACTGTAAAGATAAAGTTCAGAACCACTTCTGCAAATGTTACCAGTATTACTTTTGATCTTAGAAACACTTTTACAGTTTCGAGTGTAATATGGAATGGTGCTGCGTTAACAACAACGCCACAACCAAATTCAGGCTTTATTTTAGATGTGCCGGTAAATATACCTGTACTAGGCACACGAGATTCTATTACCATATCTTATGCGGGAGTACCTGTACTAAATTCCGGCGCACAAGAGGGATTTACTTTTAAAACTGATCCTGCTGTTTCAGGCCAAACCGGTGGAAATGCATTTAGAAATACAACAGGGGCAGGTAAAGTTGTTTATACCTTAAGCGAATCTTATGAAGACAGAGACTGGTGGCCTTGTAAAGCAGATATGCAGGACAAAGCAGATACAATTGATATAACTGTAAACGTACCTCATAGAACAAATAACGCAACAGCTACTTCGGCTACTGATACATTTTGGGTGGCGAGCAATGGAACCTTGGTTGATTCCACCATTGATTTATCAGGTACACAAGCACAAAGAAACAGAACCTTCAAATACATCAATCGTTACCCAATGACAACCTATTTGGTATGCTTAGGTGTAGCAAGGTATACAAGATATTACCGAGGTACAGTGAATGTTGGTGGGTTTAATACCCCTGTCGTTTATTATTTATATGCTGGTAAAACTGCAGGAGGATATACATCTATTCTTGCAGCAATGGATAAGGCCACAGAGTTAGTAGCTAAGTTTGGCGAAAAGTTTGGTGATTATCCTTTTCCCGATCCGGCAAAAGGTGGCAAACATGGTTATTATGAGGGATTAAATGGTGGAGCGATGGAGCATCAAACATTTTCTGCAATGTCAACAGCTTCTCTCACCTCCACAAGTACCCTTATACACGAATTGGCTCATCAATGGTTTGGAGATAAAGTTACATTTGCTACATGGAATGATTTATGGTTGGCTGAATCGTTTGGGGAATACCTTCCAGCGCTTGCCGGAGAGTTGGTTACAGGAGTAACAGCTGCGTATACTACGAGAAATTCAATAAAAAACAACGCCACTGATGGTGCACTTCAAAACATTTCTACAGCTTACATACCTACCGGAGGTATTGTAAATTCAAATACTATATGGACAGGAACAGGTAGTTTAGCTTACGGAAGAGCTGTATATAAAAGAGGAGCTATGATACTGGCTATGCTTAGGGCTATGAGTGGCGATAGTAAGTTTTTTAATGTGCTCAAAGATTACCAAACTTCATCGAGCCTTGCTTATAAAGCTGCAACAAAAGATACATTAAAGCAAAGATTTGCAGATTCGCTAGGAGTAGGAATTAACCTCGATAGATTTTTTTCTTCATATGTAGATAGTGCAGGATATCCATTTTATAATATTCTTCAGCAGGTTGCAGGACCGGGAAATAAAACATTGTATTTGAGTGTTGGCTCTCAAGCAAGGAGATTAAGTTTAACTAGCCCATTTACACCTAATGCAACGGTATCTCCTCGATTTGTGGGGCCTGTTGTAGTACATATAAAAGGACCAATATTACCCGCAAATGATACAACGATTGTATTTTACGATTGGGGAAATGGACAACTATCTAAAGCAGGAAATGGAATCGGACCCAAAATAAATGGTAATTTATTAAGCTACCAATTATCGTTTACTCCCTCCACATTTGCATATGATGATAGCGCTCAAACTATGTCAACGGGTTCCATAACAGCATCTACTGTACTTGATTTAAAATTGCTGGATTTTAAAGTAAAGCAACATGCGTCTTTTAATGAGGCATCATTAATATTAGATGACAATTCTATTAACTCAGAGGTGATATTAGAGCGTTCTGCAGATGGAGTTTCATTTGAAGAAATTGGAAATATGGTTTTACAGGCAAGTACATCTACAACTAAAAAATATTTATTTAATGATATGAAGCCTTTAGAATTGGATAATTATTACAGGGCTAAATACAAAAATGCTGAAGGAATTTATTTGTATTCAAAAATTGTGAAAGTAGGCTTTACCAAAAATATTTCTTTTACTATAATTAATAATCCTGTACAGCAAACCTTACAGTTAAAAACAATAGATGCTGTTGGAAAAGATATTGTGTTTACTATATTTGATGCAGCAGGCAGACAGGTAAAAACGAGCCAGGTAAAAAAAGCATCTTCGATTACAGAGTTATCTGTTGGAGAATTACATGCAGGTGTATATATATTAAAAATAACTATAGGCAATGAAGAAGCTCAAAATTTAAAGTTTGTTGTAAACTAAAAATAATAATCATTTTAAATGCCTCTTCTCCTGAAAAAGAAGGGGCTTTTTTATTGTACTTTTGCGGCATGTACAGGTTAAAAAAATCGCTGGGTCAACACTTTTTAAAAGATGAATTAATTATACAGAAAATTGCTGATTCACTCAACGAACATCCATTTACAAATTTGCTGGAGGTGGGGCCAGGTGGTGGAGCGCTTACAAAACAACTTATAAAAATACCTTCCATCAATTTTAAAGCGGTAGAGTTAGATGATGAAAAAGTACCACTGTTAAAACAATGGTATCCTGTATTGGAAGATAAAATTATTCATCAGGATTTTTTAACTATTGATAAACCCTTTGATGAAAAGTTTACCATCATCGGTAATTTCCCTTACAATATTTCAACAGAAATTTTATTTAAAATACTTGACTGGAAAGATGATGTGCCGGTAATAATTGGGATGTTCCAAAAAGAAGTGGCACTTAGGGTTGCAGCTAAACCTGGCAGCAAAATCTATGGCGTTACAAGTGCATTATTACAACCTTTTTACGATATAGAATATTTGTTTGATGTGCCACCGGAAAGTTTTACACCGCCACCAAAAGTAATGAGCGCTGTAATAAGATTGACAAGGAGAAAAGAACCACTCGTAGTTCATTCAGAAAAGGCATATAAAATGCTGGTGAAAATGGCTTTTAACCAGAGAAGAAAAATGCTTCGCAATGCAGTAAAGCCATTGTTTACAGAAGAATTTTTGCAGGATGAGATTTTTAATAAACGAGCAGAAGCATTGAGTATGGAAGATTTTGCAGGTCTTACATTTAAAATGCAAGGAGCAGAAGCCCCTCCTAACCTTACGCAAGCGGAGGAAAGAAGCCCCTCCTAACCTCCCCCGAGGGGAGGAACTATCTTAGCGGAGGTGATACATGATAGGGTTGGTGTTCGTTGAAATGGTTAGAGTAATGTTGAATAAAGATAAAATGTACAAGAGTGCGACGCCAATGCAGCTGAATATTGCTGCTGTCTTTGTTCACTAAAAAACGAAAAAAAAGCCGAAGGCTTTAAAGATATAAATTTGAATATGAGTTTACAAAACGAAACGAAAGTAAGACTTGTTACCGCTGCGGCATTGTTTGATGGCCACGATGCCGCCATTAATATTATGCGCAGAATTTTGCAAAGCAAAGGCGCTGAAATTATACACCTTGGCCACAACCGAAGCGTGGCAGATATTGTAGAATGTGCAATAGAGGAAGATGTACAGGGCATAGCCATTACCAGTTACCAGGGAGGGCATGTGGAGTTTTTTAAATACATGAAAGACCTGTTGGTAGAAAACGGTTGCGGTCACATAAAAATATTCGGTGGCGGTGGCGGTACTATTTTGCCAAGCGAAATTGAAGAATTACACAACTACGGCATCACAAGAATTTATAGCCCAGATGATGGGCGTAGAATGGGTTTGGAAGGAATGATACAGGATGTGATAGATAAAAGCAAAGCGGAGCTGAATGAAAAAGTTGTACCACAAAAGCAAAATGGCAACGGTGGAAAATATGCGCTGGAAGAATGGAAAGATATTATCAGCATTGCGAGAAATATTACCAAAGCAGAAAATGGAGAATCGCTAGGCTCAACTGAAAATACAGATAAAAAAGATACTGCAAAAAATCCGGTACTCGGTATTACCGGTACGGGCGGTGCGGGTAAATCTTCCGTAACAGATGAAATTGTTCGTCGCTTTTTAAATAATTATACTGATAAAACAATCGCCGTAATTTCTGTTGATCCAAGTAAAAAGAAGACCGGTGGCGCTTTATTGGGCGATAGAATACGGATGAATTCTATTTCATCGCCACGGGCTTATATGCGCAGCCTTGCTACAAGAGAGAGTGATAAAGCATTGAGCCAATATGTAACTGAAGCCTTGCAGATTTGTAAAAACGCAGGGTTCGACTTAATCATTTTAGAAAGTGCAGGTGTTGGACAAAGTGATGCGTCTATCTTGGAGCATTGCGATGTAAGTATGTATGTAATGACGCCGGAATATGGTGCACCATCGCAGCTGGAAAAAATCAACATGCTGGATTATGCGGATGTGATTTGTCTGAACAAATTTGACAAGGCTGGTGCATTAGATGCACTACACGATGTACGCAAACAATACAAACGCAACTACAATTTGTGGGATGCAAAAGATGAAGAACTTCCGGTTGTAGGAACTATTGCTGCACAGTTTAACGATGCAGGTGTAAATAACTTATTTGATAAACTGATAAAAGTAATTGCTGAAAAAACAGGAAATGATTTTGGCTCACACGAAGCTTTTGCAAAAAGCGGCGGTATGGATGGTTCAATTATTCCACCTAAAAGAGTTCGCTACCTGGCAGAAATTTCTGAAACCATTGCGGAGTACGATTTGTGGGTGAAAGAACAGAGTACACTGGCAACACAGTTATACCAAATTGAAGGCGTTTTAAAAACTGTAACAGGTGCAGATACGGTTACTGAATTGAATAAAATAAAAGCCAATATCGAAGAAGGCTTAACGCCATCAAACAAAAAATTACTTGCCAACTGGAGCTCGCTTTTAGAAAGCTACAAGCAGGAATTTTATGAGTTTAAGGTAAGGGATAAAGTTATAAAGCAACCGCTTACATTTTCAAGT
>JANPIF010000070.1:0-5314 GCA_031424845.1 Ferruginibacter sp. | reverse complement strand
CTTTTTGAATGCTATCACTTACTATAACCGATCCTGGCGCAAATCTAAGCGTTCCTCTATTTGTTACAAATACATAACCTTTTAGCGTATATTTTCCTTTTGGAAGTTCAATTACTTCTTCAATATTTCCAACAAGTGTTTTACTAGCAATAATTCTTTCCTGCAATGTACCGGTACCTGTATTACTTCCTCCACCATTGTTAACTATTGAATCATCTACATTTACTTTTACACAGCTTGTAAGTAAAATTGCAGATAGTGAGAGTAAACCAATTATTTTTTTCATGTTGTTTATTTTTATTTTTCTATGAATGCTTTATTAAAATGTGTAATTAAAACCTACGGTAATTGTAGTGCCTGGCTTGTATCTTGAAAAATACCTGTCATTTGTACTATTAAAACTCGTTTTATCATCTCTGTTTTCGTAAGTAGCAATTTGTTGATTGAGTAAATCGCCAACGGTTAGTTTAATTTCTCCGTTATTTTTTAATATTTTTTGGCTTATTTGTAGGTCTATTAAATCCCTTGGTTTTTCGTAAAAATTACCAATTGTTTGATTGCCTACCAATGTTAGCCTTTGTCCTATTCTATTATATAACAATGATAGATTTGTACCCTTAGCTCCGTCATATTGGAACCCTGCATTAAGTAAGTATGGAGATTGACCTTGAAGCGGACGATCTGTAGGGGCATTTTTTAAACCTGTTGTAGGATTGGTACCGCTTAATGTAACTTCAGATATTATAAAAGATGCATTGGCATTAAAATATAAATTTTTTAACCAATTTTCTTTTGCATTATTAATGAAAGACAAGCTTTTTCTGATTTCAACTTCAACTCCAAAAAGATTGGCTTTTTCCGCATTTGTAAATTCATATAATCTTCTACTTAATCCACTGGCTTCATTAAGTTTTAATTCTATAGGATCTGTAAAGTTTTTATAAAAAGCACCTAATGATAACACCTCTCCCGCCTTTGGATAATATTCATAGCGTAGATCATAATTATTGATGCTTCCTCTCTTTAATGTATCATTTCCGGCAGTTGAAGCAAGTTGCTCAAAATCAAAAAATGAAAAAGAAGCTATTTCTCTAAACTCAGGGCGAGCAACTGTTCTTGATGCAGCCAACCTAATATTTGTTTTATTACTTGGGCTAATGGTAAGGTTTATAGATGGAAGTACATCTAGTTTTTTAGAATTAATTATTTGTGCCTTATCTGTTCCTCGTTTGTTTGATTTTAAAAACTGCTCAAAATATTCTGCTCTTGCTCCCCAAACTATTCTTATCTTTTCTGCTACTTTATTGTCCAACATTATATACCCTGCACTAAGCGCAGATACACCATAATATTTATCAGAAGGTGTTTGTAAATCGGTTGTAAATTTAAATCCGTCATTTCTAAAGTTCGAAGAATTAAATATTTGATTAAACGGCAATGTAAGCAGACTTAAGTCTGTGGGTTCTTTATAACCTAATATAATGGCTTTAAAATCTCTCAATCTTACAGTAGCTGCACCACCTATTTTTAAAGTTTGTTTAAGTTTACCAATTTGAAAAGGTAAAGATGCTGATGCGTTATAACCGTAGGATTTATCTGATAAGTCGCTAAAAAATCTATTGGTATTGTTACCCCTAACATTTAAACTGAAAACATCTGTTGTGCCAATAGGTCTTGTATATGTTTGCACCCTTAAATCTGGTTGAGATTTATCATTTAATGAAAAATTAAGGTTCCAATTTAATTTTACATTTTTAAAATTTAATCCGTGAGATCCTTCCAGTTGTGCTGCATATAAACTTCTTTGATTAAGTACGGATGATTTTAATCTTACATCTTGATTATTATCATTACTAAAACCCGTTCTGTTATAATAATTATCTTCTAACAACTGGTTAAATAAATTCTTAAATGCTATTTTACTTTTCTTGTAAGTCCAAGCAAAGTTTGCAATAGCTCCTACATTTACACTGTATTTATTTTGTACATCTAAAAAATCAAAATCAGCTTGTCCGGTAGCACCTGCTTGAAATACAGATTTGGTAGCGTTAAAAATCAGTTTTGAATTCCTATAAGTTAAACCTACAATAGATCCGAATGCACTTCCGTTATCAAACTTTTTTACATTGGCAAGGGTAAGATTATATTGTTGTATTGGAGTTGCTTTAGAGTTTACTTCATCGTATGCTCTGTCATTAAATGATTTTGAAACATTCAATTGTTCATTAGAAGAAAGTTTATCATAATCCTGAAATTTAATCGGATAAGATTCCTGTAATGACCTTCCTTTACTAAAACCTAAAGCTTCTGTGCTGGCTCTTTCATTGCTAATAAAATCTTTAAAAACAGATTGTGTATTAAAACCCAAGCTAACACCTACAGTTATAGCATTTTTTGAAGGAATATCTTTTGTTTGAATTTGTATAAGTCCACCTGCAAACTCTCCTGTAATATCTGGTGTTGCGTTTTTATTAATAATAATATTATCAATCAATGTAGAAGGAATAACATCAAATGAAAAAGCTTTTTTATCGGGCTCACTACTTGGTAAAGCAGCCCCATTGATAAATGCTGCATTGTATCTATCACTTAAACCACGTACAATTACAAACTTATTATCCTGTATAGATGTACCGCTAACCCTGCGTAAAACTTCTCCTGTATTTTTATCTGGAGTACGTTTTATAAAATCAGCTCCTAATCCACTTGATAATGCTGTATTGTTTTTTTGAAAGGTAAGAAGTGAAGCGGCAGTTTCTTTTCGTGCAGTACTTGGAGCCCTTACTACAACTGTTTCTTCTGTTTTCTCCCTTTGTGTAAGTGCTAAATCTTGTACTGTTACTTGACCTTCTTTAATCTCAATTTCATCTACTTGTTGGGTAACGCCGTTGTATGAATAAACCAATGATACTTTTGCTGCACCTTCAATGATTATAGAATATCTTCCTTCAACATCTGATGCTGCACCTTTACCAGTTGCTTTGTTTATTATGCTTACACCTGTTAAGGCTTGCCCTGTTTTTGAATCAGTAATCTTGCCCTCAACTTTACCTTTTTGAGCATAAGAAAATATTGACGTAAGTAATATAAAAAGGGTAAAAAAAATAGATCTCATTGCGCTGTGTATTTGACCGCAAAGAGAACATTTGCATGTTATGGAAATGTGATGCCAATGTTAAGAAAAAGTTACCTGCAACAGTTAGTTTTTTACTATAGTTACAATGTGAATAATTTAAGAAAATGTGTGTAAAATTCTATTAAAGTAGGGTAAGGCAATATCTAAATCCCCTTCCTTAAACTATTTGCATAAGCATTTGGGAGTATGCTTTCTTCTATTGCTTTTGCAGCAACTTCCACATTATAATCAAATCGAACACATTCTACTTTAATACTTTCTTGTTTAAGTTTGGAGCTATTTTCATTTATGGTGATAACTACATATCCGCCTTGTGGATTTCCGTCTTTTGGTTTACCTACCGAACCGATATTTATTGCATGAAGAAAATTAGTTTCGCCTTCTTTGTTTGAATTAATGATTCGGTGGTAAGGTTTGTGTGTATGGCCAAAACACATGATGTGAGCATCGGCATCTTCCATAATACGGAGGATACTTTTCTCTTCTCTGTCTTCAAATAAATATTCATTTATTTTTCGTGGGCTACCATGTACCAACAGTAAATTAAGCTTATCATCGTTTAATTGAAATTCTAATTTTATATGTGCAGGTAGTGTACGCAGGTAATTTCTTTCTTCCACTTTTATTATTGAATTTGTGTATTCAATAGAAATTTTTCCATTGGCTTTTTCATCTTCTGTTTTATAAGCACACCCACAATCATTGATGTTGCGACCAATACCAAAATCGTAATTACCTGCAATACATGGAATGTTTCTCTTTCTTATTTCATTTATTACTTCATTGGGCCAAATATTGTAACCTACTAAGTCGCCTAGGCAATAGATGGCATCAACCTTTCGGTCATCAACATCTTTAAAAAAACTTTGCAATGCAGGCAGGTTTGCATGCACATCGCTAAATAATGCAATTTTCATTTTAATACTTTTTATTAAATAGTCTTAGCATTTACCACTGCCCGGTGAGCAACATGCATTATCAAAAGCCTGTAAAATACCTGCAGGAATTTCTTGTAATTTTCCACTAACACCACAAGCATCCATGGCCAAACATGCTGTATTTTTTGGTATAAGTTCAAAATCAACCCCATTAAAATCGAGATCATATTTTCCAATGGTTTCCGTTTGATATTCTACTTCAATATCTAAATCTGTAATACCTAGTTTTTTTTCTGATAATGCTATAATGTTAGCCAGTTTTTGTGGCTTCAATCTATGCTCTGTGTCATTGGCATTCCACAACTGAAAGTTTATTACTTTTTCCAAACGCTCCACCCCGCCACAATCAATAAAATGTTTTGTAACTAGACCAACTTCCGTTACATGAAAATGCTCTGGCACATATTCGCCACTAGGCAATTTAAAATTTACGGCAGTAGCTGTGGCAAGGTGATTTTTAATTTGAGAAAGTTTCATAATTTTTTTTTAAATGGTTAACAACAATTTAAATTTTTGAGTTCGAGTTTTGTAAATAATGCTACAAAATAAGTTTGTAATTTTTTTACTGCTCCTTCATCTATACAATAGCAAATCGCATTTCCTTCTATATTCCCTTTTATTAATCCTGCATTTTTTAATTCTTTTAAATGCTGCGATACGGTGGCTTGTGCTAAGGGTAATTCATTCACAATGTCGCCACATATACAGTTATCAACTTTTAGCAAGTATTCTAGTATAGCTATGCGTGCCGGGTGTGCAATTGCTTTTGCAAGTGTAGCAATAGTATTTTGGTTTTTTGTAAAATGATCAGTTTTTGAAGCGCCCATTGTTTTATTTTAATATTGCAATATTACGATAAACATTTTATGAAAACCCGTTCTGTTATAATTTTTTTCGAAATAATTTCTTCAATAGATACGCCATTCAATGCAATTTTATTTTTTTTGTTTGATCCGTCTAATGTTTAAAAAAACCTATCGATATTTTTTACCCTGAATTTTAATTAAACCATTTCCAATCTTAAGCTTGCTATCCATTTCCCTTTTCATTTTTTGTTAGGATAAACAATGACCTTTTTAAATTTTAATAACATTAAGTTTATAATTACTTAACAAGTGCCAGTGATATTTGTAAAAAGGTAAATAATAATATTTTATCTTTTAATTGCAAGCTCCGTTAACTTTTTAACGGAGCTCTATTTGCATGCTTAACAATTTGATATTATTGTAATATTTTATTT
>JANPIF010000069.1:0-2930 GCA_031424845.1 Ferruginibacter sp. | reverse complement strand
AATTTGTTTAAAAAAATTTTGTCACTCGAAAAGTCTAATTCACCATGCAACTTTTTTTTGAGAGGGTTTACAATGAGCCAATAGGGTACTGCCGTTGTATCTCCATTGTATTGGGCAAGCAGTTTTTTTGCACCTTCATTGGCAATGCCTTTTTTAATATCTACATAACTGCTATACAGTTGAAGTATCACATAATTATTATCAAAATATTGAAAATTGTATGCATCAAAAAGCCCACGCCTTAAATATTTACAAGGAGTACACCATGTTGCGGTAAATATTACAAATACATTTTTATTTTCTTTTTTTGCTTTTGCAATTGCTTCTTCAAATAGTTCGTTTGCAGGCCTGCCACTTTGTGAAAAACCGAAGTTGTAAAGGCACAAAAAAAGTAGCGTAATTAAATATTTTTTCATAATCTGATTGAACAAGTTACTGATATTTTTATCATTCAATTCTTTGTAATACCGGCCCGGCTGCTTGAAAACCAAGACTAGCCGAATGCGTGATAGTATGATATTGGTTTATTGTTAGTACGAGCACCCACGTATTCGGAGTAGCCAATGCGTAAATTATTAGAAGAGTATAGAAACTTGTGTTACTTTTTGATCGTAATTTATGTTAGTTACTCGGATGTAGTATCCCCTTAATGGTAATGCAGATATTTTATCCTTTTTGATTTGTTCACTCAATATATCAGATTGAAATAAAACTGGTAAACCAATTTTATTCGAAACAAACAATTTTCGGTTAGAGGCTTTAATTAATTCTAAAAGCCCTCTGTTAGGTAAATGTGAATACTCTTGAAGATAAATCCCGTAGCCATCATCCTCACTTAATATTAAGACATAAAGTTTCAATTTATCAAGAGGTCTTTTATATTTCGTTCCATAAAATTTAACGCCATTTAGTAAACTATCAGTAACACAAGTTTCAAAAGAGTAAGTAATATTATTTTGAGCAAAGCATTTGATTAAAATAGCAAATGACAAAATTAATAATGAAAATCGCCTATTCATAATACTGTGCTTTGAATTTCAAGTGGGTCAATATGTTGCCGCTAACACTCAAATATATGCAACTCAACTCTACAAAATAAAAATTTACTCCTTTATCTCTACCAATTTACCTCTTTGTATAATACCCCTCAAAATTCGCTAACATCTTCTCTACAATAAAAGTTGAAAAAAGATAAAAAGATGAAAGGCTCCCGACAAAATGTACGGGACACGGTGCGCTTGGGCAGTAGTAGCTGCCGCCACAATAAATTTTAAAGTATAACAAACTCTGTGGCGGAACTACTAGACCCGCCCGCCTGAACGTCGTTCGGGCGGGGACAGCACGAACAAAAGTTGAAAAAAGTACTCCTGCCAAAAGCCCCAAATAAAAAGAGGAATAACTTTTCAGCTACTCCCCTTCTTATGTCTTGTGTCTAATATCTATTTTCTAGTATCTTACTCTACGCTCCAGCACCGTGGCAATTTTTAAACTTTTTACCACTACCACATGGGCACGGTGCATTGCGGCTAATTTTTGGTTCTTCTCTTGTAATAGGCATCTGCTTTACATCGGAAGCTGCAGCACTTGGGTCGTAATAATCTTTTTCGTTTGCTGCATAATCATCACCTGCTGCATCAATCTGCGCTTTGTTCATATTCATTTTGCGCATATCGGTTTTTTGCTCTCTGCCTTCTTTAATTTGTCCGGCATTTGTTTGCTCCATCGGAATACCAGCATGGCTTAAAAAACTCACAATATCGCCATTCACTTTATCATCCATTTTTTTAAACTCTGCAAACGCTTCTATCTTATAAATTACCAATGGGTCTTTTTGCTCCAAATGCACCGTCGTATTAATTCTGTGTTTTAGGTCATCCATTTCACGCAGGTGCTCTTTCCATGCATCATCAATGGTGCTTAGTGTAATACTTCTTTCCAAAGCGTTGCCCAATTCTGCACCATTTGTAGCCAAGTATTTATCCAAATTAGCCAATGCCTGAATACCTCTTTTACCATCTGTAAATGGTACGGCTACATTTTCAATATGGTTGCCTTGCTCTTTTCTAATACCGCTTATAATAGGCATAGTTTGCTCACCCAAAGCAGCTTTCTTTTTGCTGTAATGTGTAATAGCCTCGTTGTACATTTTTTCTGCTAAAACATTTACTGCAGTCTTTTCCAATTCTTGTTCTGTAATGGAAGTATCCATTCCAAAATTCATAATCACAGCTAATTTGAAACCTTCAAAATCGTTGGCTTCTTTAAAAGAATATATCAACCCTTCGGCTACAGAATAAAATGAATTATCTAAATCCAATGCCAATCTTTCTCCAAACAAAGCATGGTTTCTCTTGCCGTAAACTACATTACGTTGCTTGTTCATCACATCATCATACTCAAGCAATCTTTTACGGGTTCCAAAGTTATTTTCTTCCACCTTTTTTTGTGCACGCTCAATACTTTTAGTAATCATGCTGTGCTGTATAACTTCACCTTCTTTGTAGCCCATTCTATCCATCAATCCTGCAATTCTTTCAGAGCCAAACATACGCATCAAACTATCTTCCAGCGATACAAAAAATATAGAACTTCCCGGATCACCTTGTCTGCCTGCACGCCCACGAAGCTGTCTATCTACACGACGACTTTCATGGCGCTCTGTACCTACAATTGCCAAACCGCCTGCTTCTTTCACGCCGGGCCCAAGCTTAATATCTGTACCACGACCAGCCATATTTGTAGCAATAGTTACTGCACCTGCAAGACCTGCTTCTGCAACCACCTGTGCCTCTTTACTGTGTTGTTTTGCATTTAATACATTGTGTGGAATACCACGCCCACGAAGCGTTCTACTAATCAGCTCACTCACATCTACCGAAGTGGTACCTACCAATGTTGGTCTCCCCGCAGCCCTGTTTTTTTCTACTTCA
>JANPIF010000068.1:0-23937 GCA_031424845.1 Ferruginibacter sp. | reverse complement strand
CCATAAAAATTGAGGAAGAAGCCAAAGCCCTCGCAGAAATGGATGCTTATTTGCACTTACAAAAGGGTACAAAATACCCTGCCATGTTGGTTTCTACAGGTTTTAATGACCCAAGAGTTGTAAGCTGGCAACCAGGTAAATTTGCTGCGGCGGCACAAAACAATACCGCATCTGGCTTACCTGTGTTACTAAAAGTAAATTATGCAGGCGGGCATTTTGGAGGAGCAAATACCGATGAACAACTAAAAGATTCAGGTATTGAAAAAGCATTTATTTTATGGCAATGTGGGTATAAAGGGGAATAAAGATTAAACAATTAATAGAGAGGTTGCTGAAAAGTGACCTCTTTTTTATTTCATACAATTAATTTCTGCTTTTTTTAATATTTAGTTATACGGGAAACAAACCAGATCCCATTCATTTTGTTAGCCTCAAATTTCAACATTTTCTCCTCTCAAATTTCTCATTTACCCTTTCTGCCCTTATCTTTGCGGCAAAATTGAGGGTGAATATGGCAACAAATCGCATCAAATCGTTTATGGTATTGGCTTTCAGCCTGTTTCTTACAGTATTTTCTACTGTTTCTTATGCGCAAGAATCTGCACATGTAGAGGCAGGCGAACATAAAGAAGAAAAACTTGATCCAGCCAAAATTATTATGGATCATATTAAAGATGCACACGAGTTTCATTTTTTTACAGCAGGTGATTTTCACGCAACTATTCCATTACCCGTAATATTATATTCTCCTACAAAAGGTTTTTCAACCTTTTCTTCCAGCCGTTTTGGTCATGAAGGAGAAGCAACTTACAATGGTTATAAATTTAATGAGCATAAGGAAATTGTAGCGGAAGATGGTTCCAAAGTATATGATTTCTCTCTTACTAAAAATGTAGTGCAAATGATTATTGCACTTAGTTTATTGGTATTGGTAATGACGAGCATTGCTAAAAAATACAAAAATGGTTTGGGCGTAACATCCGCACCTAAAGGTTGGCAAAATGTATTGGAGCCGGTTATTACTTTCGTAAGAGATGATGTGGCTAAACCAAACCTGGGTAAAAAATGGCAAAAATATTTACCATATTTATTAACTGTATTTTTCTTTATATTAATTAATAATATTTTCGGTTTAATACCTGGCTCGGCTAACGTTACTGGTAACACAGCTTTCACTGCGGTATTAGGACTTATATCATTGGTGGTAATATTGTTTAGTACCAATTCTCATTTTTGGGGTCACATCTTCTGGCCTCCGGGAGTGCCTATTTTAGTAAAAATTATTTTAATACCGGTAGAAGTTGCGGGAGTTTTAATCATTAAGCCTGCAGCATTAATTATTCGTCTATTTGCAAACATGGTTGCGGGGCATATTATTATTTTAAGTTTTGTATCGTTGATATTTATTTTTGGTGCTATGAACAAAGGCGCAGGCTGGGGCTTTTCTCCGGTATCTGTATTGTTTACAGTATTTATTTATTTCATTGAAATATTGGTGGCATTTATTCAGGCATTCATTTTTACCAATTTAACAGCAGTGTTTATTGGTCAGTCGTTTGAAGGTGGGGATCATGATGTGGATGGGCATAAGAATGAGGTGATACCAACAATGTAAGACATGAGATATTTAGATTTTAGATATTAGACAAGTATTGCAATTTGGTTATCTAAAGTCTAACATCAAATATCTGGATTTTAATTTTTGTATTCTTTTTTTTCATTTATAAAACACAAGTATCATGAGTTTAATGACAACTTTGTTAGAGGTTCAAATCGGTTTTTCCCACATGGGTGGAGCTATTGGTGCAGGTCTTGCAGCTATAGGAGCCGGTATTGGTATCGGTCAGATTGGTAAAGGTGCGGTAGAAGCTATTGCTCGCCAGCCTGAAGCATCTAATGACATTCGTGCAAACATGATCCTGACTGCTGCATTTGTTGAGGGTGTTGCCCTTTTCGCAGTTATCGCAGGTTTATTGGCTGTATTAAAAAGCTAATTGCACAAAAAACTTTACTGCATCTAAAGCAAAGGGCGGCGGATGCAGTATAATTTAATTTAAGATTTCTGATTTATAGATTTAAGATTTTAAAAACTAATACTCATGGATTTATTACTCCCACACCTCGGTCTCATTGTTTGGACGCTGCTTGCGTTTTTAATAGTTTTATTGATTCTTAAAAAATTCGCCTGGGTGCCAATTTTAAAAGGATTGAATGACAGAGAAACAAATATTGCAGAATCTATTGCATCTGCAGAAAGAGTAAAGCTGGAAATGGCACAGATGAAGAATGAAAACGAAGCTATACTTACAGCGGCACGTGAAGAAAGAGCTACCATGATAAAGGAAGCAAAAATTACAAAAGATAAAATGATAGCTGATGCTAAAGAAGAGGCTAAAGTGCAGGCTACCAAAATCATTACCGAAGCAAATGCTGCTATACAACAACAAAAAATGGCTGCTATTACAGATATTAAAAACCAGGTAGGTAAATTGGTTGTAGAAGTAAGCGAAAAAGTATTGAGAAGAGAATTGGCAAATAAATCAGAACAGGAAAACTTTATTAATCAACTAGCTCAGGAAATTAAACTTAATTAGAATCTAGACATTAGATTTTAGAAATTAGATTTTAGAATAAACTGCGAAGCTGTTTAATGTTTACCATTAGCAAATTAGCAGATTAGCAAATTAGCAAATTATGCAAAACCCACGTTTAGCAACACGATACGCAAAAAGTTTATTAGATCTTTCTATAGAGCAGAATGGTTTGGAAGAAGTGTATGCAGATATGAAATATTTGCAGCAGATCAATAAATCTAATCCAGATTTTGTAGCGTTGTTACGCAGCCCTATCATTACATCTGATAAAAAAGATAAAATAATTGAAGCAGTAGTTGGCAGCAAAGTAAGTAAACTTACCACCCTATTTATTCATTTGCTTACAGCAAAAACAAGAGAAAGCAACTTGCCTGAAATTGTAACTGCGTTTATTACTCAATACAATAAATTAAAAAATATACAAACTGTAAAGCTTACAACTGCCACCCCAATAAGCGATGAATTAAAAAATAGCATTGTAGCAAAAATTAAAAGTACAGTAACTGGTGAGGTGGAAATTGAAACTTCTGTAAAAGATGAATTGATTGGCGGTTTTAAATTAGAAATGGGCGGTACATTGATTGATGCATCTATTTTAAGAGATTTGAATGATGTAAAAAAGCAATTTTTGAACAATGAATACATTCATAATATTCGTTAATTGAATTACATAAAACATAAAAAAAGCAAGATAAATTCTTGCTTTTTTTATGTTTATTAATAAGGAAATTGAAGGTTGGCTAGTATTTTGTCCGTCAATAAAAGATTATTTTTGTCAAATAAAAATTTTATATGAATCATACATTCGCAAGCCGCATAGGTAATGAAGTAGCTGAAATAAAAGAGGCGGGGTTATTTAAAACAGAAAGGATTATAACCAGTGAACAAGGTGCAGAAATAACCGTAAATGGAAAACAAGTTTTGAATTTTTGTGCAAATAATTATCTCGGTTTATCTGCCCACCCCAAAGTAATTGAGGCTGCAAAAAAGACAATTGATGAGCATGGTTATGGTATGAGTAGCGTACGTTTTATTTGTGGCACGCAGGATATTCATAAAGAATTAGAGCAAAAACTTTCTACTTTTTTAGGTACAGAAGATACTATTTTATATGCCGCAGCTTTTGATGCAAACGGTGGTGTTTTTGAACCATTGTTTAACGAGCAAGATGCAATTATAAGTGATGCATTAAACCATGCCAGTATTATTGACGGAGTACGTTTATGCAAAGCACAACGTTACCGTTATGAGCATAATAATATGGAAGATTTAGAAGAGAAATTAAAAGAATCTTCTAACTTAAGAAGTCGCATAATAGTTACCGATGGCTCGTTTAGCATGGATGGTACCATTGCGCAGCTAGATAAAATAAGTGACTTAGCAGATAAATACGATGCTATAGTGATGATAGATGAATGTCACTCCTCTGGCTTTTTGGGTAAAACCGGCAGAGGTGCACATGAGCATAGAAATGTTGTAGGTAGAATAGATATTATTACGGGTACATTGGGCAAAGCATTGGGCGGAGCTAGTGGTGGTTTTACCAGTGGTAAAAAAGAAGTGATTGAAATGTTGAGACAGCGAAGCAGGCCATACCTTTTCTCAAACACATTGGCACCAAGTATTGTGGGTGCATCTATTGCAGTGCTTGATATGCTGAGTGAAACAACGGAACTAAGAGATAAACTCGAATACAACACTACTTATTTTAGAGAAAAAATGACCGCCGCAGGTTTTGATATAAAACCCGGTGAACATCCAATTGTACCCATCATGTTATACGATGCAGTAGTGGCGCAAAATTTTGCCGCAAAATTATTGGAGGAAGGAATTTACGTTATCGGGTTTTTCTTTCCGGTTGTAGCGAAAGGACAGGCTCGCATAAGGGTTCAATTGAGTGCAGCACATGACCAAAAGCACTTGGATAAAGCAATAGAAGCATTTGTAAAAGTGGGTAAGGAATTGGGGGTGGTGAAGTAGGGAAATAGAATTTGGCTATTAGACAGTAGGATTAGAAAAAGATTTGCTGTAGTTTTAAAAATGAATGCCGTTTAAAAAATAACCATGTCAGAAACATCCGATTTATTTATAGAAAAAAGCACATCTAAAGCATCAGACTTAGACCATCGTAAAAAAATAAATTTTAATATTGGTCGATATAATGCCGTTGTGCCGAAAGGTAAAGAACAGTTTATTGATGAACACCTGGCAAGGGAGCGTGCAAAAAATACGAAGTGGCGTGCAATAGAAACACTTGACCAGACATTGGAACAATTTGAAACAAATTTTACCATCCGTGGGGGTAAAGTATTGTGGGCAGAAAATGCAGAGCAAGCCATGGCGGAAATCATTAAAATTTGCGAAGCAAAAAATTGCAAAACACTGGTGAAAAGTAAGAGCATGGTTACAGAGGAAATTCACCTGAATGATCATCTGGAAAAGCATGGCATAGATAGTATAGAAACAGATTTAGGAGAGTACATACAACAATTGGATGGGGAAACTGCTTACCATATTGTAACACCAGCCATGCACAAAAGCAAAGAAGATGTTGCTAAATTGTTTCATGAAAAATTAGGTACGCCAATAGATCTTACACCAGAGCAACTCACTTTAAAAGCAAGAGAAATTCTTCGTGAAAAATATGTGGAAGCAGAAGTGGGTGTAACTGGTGCAAACTTTATCATCAGCGATATTGGTGCAATTGCTGTTACAGAAAACGAAGGCAACGGCAGGTTAAGTTGTGCATTTCCTAAAACACACATCGTTATTGTTGGTATAGAGAAAGTCATCCCTTCGCTTACTGATTTAGGATTGTTTTGGCCATTGCTGAGCACCTTCGGTACAGGGCAAAAAATAACCGTTTACAATAGTATTATTGCTGGACCAAAGCAAGCAAATGAAGTTGATGGCCCAGAAGTAATGTATGTGATTTTGTTAGACAATGGACGCACGAATATTTTAAAAAACCCGAAACAAAGAGAGAGCCTTTATTGCATAAGATGCGGTGCATGTTTAAATGCTTGTCCTGTTTATAAAAACATTGGCGGCTTTAGTTATGGCACAACTTATAGTGGACCGATAGGAAGTGTGATTACGCCGCACTTGCAAGGTATGGAAGATTTTAAACACCTTAGCCATGCATCGTCCCTTTGTGGAAATTGTACAGAAGTATGTGCAGTGAAAATAAACCTGCACGAATTATTGCTTGATAACAGAAAAGAAGCAGCAGAAGATGGATTAACAAGTTTTGGTGAAAAAGCCGCATGGAAGTTGTGGAAGTTTAGCAGCATGCATCGTGGGATTATGAATATGGGTAATGGTCCTTTAAAAAACACTTTTGTAAATGGTATTTTTAAGCAGTGGACTAAACACAGAGGCGACTTAAATTTTAGTAAGAAAACATTTAATGAAATGTGGAAAGAGAAAAATAAGAATTAAAATAAGATGCAAAAGATGAACCGCGTAATATATTAGAATACGACAAGGATATAAATGAGGCTATGGCAGAAATAGACAGAGGAGAATTTTATACACAAGAAGAAGTAGAAGCTATAGTTAAAAAAAGGTTTGAGAAATTTAATTTTGTCTAAACTATTTTCTTTAAAAAAATAAAAAGCATACAAAATAACAACCTTTAAATTTTTAATTGTATGCTCCTCATCTACACCCCACAATCTACGCCACGCTTGCAATACATTTGCAAGTTTATTTTCGAGGATGTTCTTACAACAAGTTATAGCCTTACCTCAGACGAAGTAAATTTTGAAAAATATGTTGGGTCAAAAATAAACTACAGTCATCGTAATTTTGAAAATACAATTCAGTTAATACCACACACATTACTTTTTGAAAAAGGTATAAAACCACAACAAGTAGATTGCATTAACGAAGGAGAAAACCTTTTCTTTTTTAAAACTGAAGGAGCAAATTATCCTTTTGATATTTTTGCTGCAAGTTTTTATTTACTTAGTCGTTATGAAGAATACCTGCCACATACAAAAGATATGTATGGCAGATATGCACACGAAAATTCATTGGCATACAAAGAAAAGTTTTTACATATTCCATTAATAAACATCTGGCTACAACAGTTTAAAGAATTCTTATTCCAACATTTCCCCTTGTTAAATTTCACACCAAAAAAATTTTCATTTACCCCAACATATGATATAGATATTGCATGGTCATATAAGGAAAAAGGAATACTAAGGAATATTGGCGGTTTTTTAAGGAGCCCATCAATTGATAGAATTAAAACTTTGTTTGGCAAAAAAAATGACCCATTTGATAGTTATGATTTTTTGCATGATACGCATCAAAAATTTCAATTAAACCCCTTGTATTTTTTTCTTGTAGCAAAGCAAAATGGCGTGTACGATAAAAATATTTTGCCAGGTAATGAAGCTATGCAACGATTAATAAAAGAGCATTCGGCTAAATACAAAATCGGCTTGCACCCATCATGGAGCAGTCATAACAAGGAAGAAATTATACAGGAAGAAAAAAATACACTTCAACATATTGCTGAAAAAACAATCAACATTTCCAGACAGCATTATATAAAATTAACTTTGCCTCAAACCTATAAGCAATTAATTAATGTTGGCTTTACAAATGATTATAGCATGGGTTACGCCAGTATTAATGGGTTCAGGGCTTCTACAGCATCGTCTTTTAACTGGTACGATTTACCAGCCGAAAAAATTACCGGACTACGCATTCTCCCTTTTTGTTTTATGGATGGCAATTGTTTTTACGAAGAAAAATTATCGCTGCAAGAGTCTTCCTCTGCATTAATGGGATACTATCAAATTTGTAAAAAAGTTAATGGAGAATTCTTACCTGTTTTTCACAACGAGTTTTTCGGTACAGACCCAAAATTTCAGGGTTGGAAAGAAATGTACATTCAGTTTCTCTCTGAAATCATTTAAAAATTACTACATTTTCAAAATAAATTTTCTCGAGATTGTAACTTTTTTTAACCACCCACCGTTAAACTAATAAATAACCAACTTGCAATAACTTTACAATACATCTTTTAACAACTGCATGACTGAAAAGGAATATAACGAGTGTGTGAAACTCTACGCAGACAATGTGTATCGTTTTATCCTAAAAAATCTTCGTAATGAAGAAGATGCAAAGGATGTGGTGCAGGGTGCTTACGAAAAAATGTGGATTAACAGGGCGCAGGTGGACAATACAAAATGCAGAAGTTTTTTATTTACTGTGGCTTATAATAATATGATAGACCATATTCGTAAATACAAAAGAATAATATTAAAAGATGATTTTAGTGAAGCTGCACTAGGCAGCGGTGGGCAACAACAAAACACCAAAAGAGTTTTGCAGGAAGCTTTAAGCAAACTAAGCGAAACACAAAGAAGCCTGGTGATGTTGAAAGATTATGAAGGATATAATTATGCAGAAATTGGAGAAATAACCGGTTTAAATGAAAGCCAGGTAAAAGTTTACCTGCACCGTGCAAGGCTATTATTGAGAGAGTATATTGTGAAACCTGAAAACGTGATTTAAAAAACACTATACCCTACTAAGGGTTACAAAAAAATAAAAATGCTCATTAACCGCCACAATTATGAAACTTTTTTTCTGCTGTATGCAGATGATGAGTTGCGTGCAGATGAACGCAAAGCGGTTGAAGAATTTGTAAATGATAATGAAGATTTAAAACCAGAATTGCAAATGATTTTAGCCGCTATTTTGCCGGCAGAAGAAATAGTATTTGCAGATAAAAGTTTTTTATACAAGGATATTGTATTTGATGCAGCATTGCAGGAAAAGCTATTGTTGAAAATTGATGATGAACTTTCTACAACAGAACTGAAAAATGTAAACGATATACTTGCAACCAACAAAGAAGCACAGCAAGAATACAATATTTTGCTTGGCACTAAATTAAATGCAGCAGATACAATTATTTTTGAAGAAAAGCATTTGCTCTATAAAAAAGAAAGAGACAATGTAGTTGCTTTTAGGTTTGTAAGATGGGCTGCAGCGGCCGCTTTAATTGGGTTTGGTTTGTTTTTAGGTATATCATTATTTAATAAAAATGAGGAAGTAATTAATCCCGTAGCTGTTACAAAACCTAAACAAACTAATGATACAAAAAAACCTACAACAATTATAAAAGATATTCAAAACAACACAGCTGTAAAAGCAGCTACAGAAACAACAAGCAAACACCACACAACTAATACAAATAAAGGAGATGAAAATATTGTTGTAAATAAAAAAGAAGAATCAGAAAATATTTCCAAAGAAAAAAATATAAATAATTCTACTCAACAAAATAAAGAAGAGTTATTAGTTGTAAATAAAATACCGGAAAAGCAATTGCCCTTGCAAAAAATAATAGTGAAAGATGAGCCAGTACAGGATATAGCAGCCTTAAAAAATACCATTAAAAATAAAACTGTTTTAATAGATGATAATATTGTGCCGTTGGAAAACACTTATGCAAATGCAGCTTCTTTTACCGACGAAGAAAAAAGTGAAAACAAAATATTTTATATGGACGAAGATGAAGTGAAGCGGTCTAAAGTAGGGGGCTTCTTTAAAAAAGTAAAAAGATTAGTAGAGCGCACAGCAAAAATAAAAACAGGAAACTCCATAAGCATTGCAGGCTTTGAAATAGCCTCTAAATAAATCAATCATAACTTTTAAAAATTAAACAACATGAAAAGACTTTACTTTTTAGCAGCACTTTGCGTGCTCACCGCAACAGGTTTTGCGCAAACAGAACCCACAAAAAAAGATACAATGTACAATCCTGCAAACAACGATACTATTAGGGTTGGAAGTATATTAATCATTAAAAAAAACAAAAAAGCCAAAGGCGATTCTACTATTGTAATAAGTGATAACAGAAAACGAAATCCACGCAAAAGCACTAACTATATCATATTCGATCTGGGTTTTGCCAACCTAAATGACAATACAAATTATGGTAATACAGCCGGCTATACAGTGATCAAACCAGGCACACAGCCTTTTAATGAGTCCGATTTAAAACTGAAGGGTGGTAAAAGTTTAAACATAAACTTTTGGCTTTTTATGCAAAAATATTCGCTCGTAAAAAATAATGTGAATCTTAAATATGGTTTAGGATTAGAGCTTAATAATTACAGGTTTAAATCTCCCATCAGCTTTAAAGAAAATGGAATTAAACCTTACGGTGGCGGGCAAACAAACAGTGCCTTTGTATTTAGAGATTCTATTACATTTTCCAAAAATAAACTGGCAGCAGATTATTTAACAGTACCACTTATGCTCAACTTTGCTACTACTAAAAAAACAGGCAAGCCTAGTTTAAGTGCAAGTTTTGGAGTAAGTGCAGGTTATTTATACAGCCAGCGCAATAAGCAGGAAAGCGGCGAAAGAGGCAAAGAAAAAAACAAGGGCGAGTATGATATGGAGCGTTTCAAACTTAGTTACATAGCAGAACTTGGTCTGGGCCCGGTAAGGTTTTATGGTTCTTACAGTCCCAAATCTATTTTTGAAAGAGGGTTAGATGTAAAACCATACAATATCGGAATCAGGTTTAGCAACTGGTAATCAAATGTTTCATTTCTAAAAGCCGTTTATATTTAGGTGAGGGTCTAAGTATAAGCGGTTTTTTATTGTTGCTTGTTACAAAAGTTATATTCCATTTAAATGCCAGGGTGAGCCTGCTTATGCCAGCAGGCAGGCTTGTCGAACCCGTTGCCACAATAAAACCCGCCTTCGACAGGCTCAGGCTGACAGCATTATAATTTTAAACATTTTCTAAATCATACCAACCATCTCACAATTTTTTTACTATTTACATTTTAATAACAAATTTGCATTTTACATTTTCCTATATTCATGTTTGTAATATCTGTGACCTTAAAACCCTTTTATCCGAAGGTGTAAAACTAAAAAAATGAAACTCTATTTTGTTCGATTCATGGCTGCATTAATTTTCCTAAGTGGCAGCTTAGCTTTTTCTCCTGCAGGCGGTACATATCGTACTTACGTAAAGCGTCCCGTAAAAAAACAGTTCGAAATTTTAACTAAAAACCCTTACTATATTATTGTTTCCAAAAAAGATTATGAACTAAAAGTGTTTGATGATGAAGGCTGGTACGCCACTTACCCCATTGTATTTGGCAGCCGAGATTTAAGCGATAAAATGCGTGAAGGCGATAGACGAACACCTACAGGTTCATTTAAAATTGTTTTAAAAAAAATACACAATAAATGGGGCCCGGAGCTCTTGCTCGATTACCCTAATGCAGAAAGCTACCGCCGTTTTAATGAGCGAAAATCAAAAGGATTGTTACCCGCAAATGCCCGCATTGGCGATGGCATAGCCATACATGCCACCCGCCCCGAAGAAGAGTGGACTGTAGATAATTTTTATAACTGGACCGACGGCTGCGTATCTGTAAAATATACCGAAATGAAAGATTTGTACAGTTACATTCCTGTAGGCACGCCGGTTACCATAAAGCCATAGAAAATAAAATTCAAAAAATATTTAATGAATGTTTCTGTAAAGGAGCATGAGCATTTGAAACATTTTTCAACATTAGTTTCCTGCTGTTGGTAGTAGTGCCGCTACAAAGTTTATTATACTTTTAAGTTTATTTTTGCGGCAGCTACTACTGCCCATCAGGGCTATTGGGAGCAGTTGATCTTTATTGAACTTTTATTGGTGGGAGAATTAAATATTTAAGATAATATAAGGTGAGGCAAAATATTTAAAGGGAATTTGGCACCCAACTTCTGGAAGTTAATTTCTAAACTATAAAATATATTTAAATTTATATAAATTCTCATTGTAGACTACTTTTCATCTCATTCAGAAAATGCAAATAGATAACGCCTTAGAACGAAATATAATACTAAATGCTTTTCCTGTTGTATTAAGGCAAGATGTTGAAAAAGTAATTCAAATTCTACCATTAAATGACCACAATGTTGTTTTATTTGATGGACAAATTGATAAAGTTTATGATTTAATTCATCCAGAAGAACAGATTATAATACTTAACAGTGAAACATTAAAAATTCCTTCCAGAGTTTATTTTAATGAGCCGAATGCTGAGAATGAAAAATTACTGTCAGACTTGCAAAAGTCAATTCTTAATTGTATTTATTTAAGACATCATAATGGTTTTATTAGACAGAGGCGGTTAGAGAAATTACTTGACGAGAAAGAATATTTCGTAGTTCCTTTCGTGTTTCAACTATTAGGAGAATATGTAATTGAAATTTTAGAAATTTTGCAAATGCATGTTAATTCAAACATTGAGAACTATGTAAGTTTTATTAATGAAAATCAAAAATATTGGAAACTGACTGAATCTAGGATGATAAGTTATTGGAATGAATATTATAGAAAACCAATGTATCCTAATTATTCACTTCCCAAATATTCAACACAAAAGGAATACATAGGACAGCGAATCATTGATCAATTATACCTCATGGCGGGGTTTTCACCGTAAACATTTTTTAAATTAAAATTACTCTCCGTGAAACACTGACACAGAAGACCTGCAATCTGTAATTAATTAGATGGAATAGCAAAGTAAAATTTAGCTTAAGTAAGTTGCATAATTAATGATGAATAATGGTATGACCCTGAAGTGAGTGACACAACGATGATGACCATAGCCGCTTCTTCGTTTGGACAAAAAAAAATTTTATTTCTCCTCCCCAACGCCCAACAAAAAATCTTTAATACCCGCTACAATTTTATCAGCCATTTTTTGTTGAAATGCAGGGTCGAGTATTAATTCTTCCTCAGCAAGGTTGCTTAAGAACAATGTTTCTACCAAGGCATTTGGGTATTCTGTTGGACTGTTCAACATAAAATTAAACGAACTAATATTGCCATATTCTTTTAAGCCTAATTGCAACATTCTTTTATTGATGGCGGCACTCAAATTTCTAAACCCAACATATCTATACAATGAGCTTGTGCCTCCTGCACGAAACGGATCGGCAGAAGAATTTAAATGAATACTTATTAAAAGATCCGGTTGGTTATCCCGATAAATAAGTATGCGTTCTTTATTGTCGACAAACTTTTCAGTGGTACGGGTCATGAGGGTTTTTGCACCTTCATTTTGTAAAGCCTGTTGTAATTTTAATGAAACCGCAAGTGCTATTTCTTTTTCTGAAATGCCTGTAGCTCCACCGGCGCCTGTATTACTACCGCCGTGCCCTGCATCTATTGCAATGGTTAAATTTTGTAATGATAAACTTTTTGGCTGTTGTTTAATTCTTACCACAAGACTGTTGCCTTTGTAAAAAATACTATGTCCCCAATGCTGATGGTGTTTTAGAAAAATTGTTATGCGAAAAATACCATCTTGTACTTGCTCGTATTGTACATTTTTTATTTCCTGTACATTTTGCAATTGTGTTATCCAGTTGGTATTATTAGTAGCACCAAAAACATCTACCACAATTTTTGACGGATCAATTTCCTGCATAGACTGATAAGGAAGTTTTGCAGTGAGGCCAACTGTTACATAATCATACACACTATCGCCATATACCTGCCAGCGATCAGTAAGTGCATAGCCTGCAAAGCTGCCTTTGGGCGCAAGCGTTACTACATCATCTGGTATGTATGCCGTGCGGTTGGGCGACAATAAAACTTTAAAACTATTCCCAACTTTTCCAATAATTTTTAATGGAATCAAACTATCCAAATAACCAATTTTTGCACCGCCAAGTCGGTCTTCACCTAAGCCATATTCTAAATGTGCAAGCCTGCCTTTAGTAACAGCAACATCAGAACTTAGGGGTGACATGATTGAAAAACTGTTGCTGGTTTCTTTGGTAATTTTTGTACCATCAGTACCGGTAATTGTTATAGGAATTTTTAATGCAGAAAAATTATCTGTTGCCTTTACAATATATTCACCTTGGTAAATACCTCCCATACCTTTTGTTTGAGAAACCGGCATTTCATACAATGTTGTGTTATTAAAAGCCTGCACATTGGCTGCAGGCAAAGCTTTTACTTTAAACTGTATTTTATCCCCGGCCATTAATATCAAATTTCCTTCGGGATAGGTTTGAATCGTTTCTATCCCTAAAGTTTTTACTGGCTCTGCAGGTTTGGGAATGTTGTAGGAAAAATTAATCGTTTTGGTATTTGTTTTACCTGCAGTATTGCTAGCAGTTATTACAAAGCTGCTATCGCCTTCTTTTAAATTTATTTCATAAGCCATTGCTCCTGTTGAATAAACTTTTACCGGAGTATTATTAATATTTATAGAGCAGGTTTTACAAGTGCTGCCAATAATAAATTGTCTGGATGATAATACTGTATTATTAAGCTTTGTAGGATTGACAAGCTTTATGAAGGGCGTTTCCTGTGCGAAACAAAAGACATAGGATAAAAAGGATACTTGTAATAAAAGGTATTTCTTCATTTTTTCTCACCGTTTTTGGATAACTAACGAAATAATATTTTACTCACTGATTCTGCTGATTATCACAGAAAGGGTTAACTAAGAAATTATAATTGCTCACGGATTTTGCTGATTTGCACGGATTTTAATTTAACTAATCTGAGAAAATCCTTTTAAATCTGTGAGCAAACATTTCTGTGAAACAGAAAATGAAATCTGTAAGCATTTATTCACTCAGTTCTAACCACCTCATTTCTTTTACATCCAGTGCTGCAATAATTTCATTTACCCTCAGCGATAGCTTTTGTATTTCATCGTAAGTAATATTGCTGCTCATTTTTATTTCCAGCTCTTCTTTTTCTTTATGTAAAGCAGGTATTTCTTTATCTAAATTTTCGAGCTCCGTTTTTTCTTTGTATGATAGTTTTTTGGGTGCAGCTGCATTTGATGCTGCTGCTATAACAGTTTTCTGTTCCGCCTTTTCAGCCACACTTCCCATTACCATTTTGCCATCATCTTTTCTGGTTCCCGCTTCTATCTCTTTTACGTAGGCACGATACTGTGTATAATTGCCTGGGTAATCTTTTATTACACCTTCTCCTTCAAAAGCAAATAAATGCTCCACCATTCTATCCATAAAATATCGATCGTGGCTCACAATTAAAATACAACCGGGGTACTCCAATAAAAATTCTTCTAAAGTTCGTAGGGTTTGTAAATCCAAGTCGTTGGTAGGCTCATCTAGTATTAAAAAATTAGGATTTAAAAACAATACACTCATTAAATGCAGCCTTCTCTTTTCGCCACCACTTAGTTTACTTAGTGGTGTAAATTGTTGTTGTGCATTAAAACCAAATTTTTCCATAAACATGCTGGCACTCAATTTTGTGCCATCTGCCAGTGGAAAATATTCTGCCATATCTTTTACATATTCAATGGCACGTTTATCTTCTTTGTACGATAATCCTTCCTGGTTAAAATTTCCAAATACCACTGTATCCCCATGGGTTATCTTACCACTATCAGGCTTTTCTTGTTGCAAAGCAATTTTTAAAAAGGTAGATTTTCCCACACCGTTTTTACCAACCACTCCAATTCGTTCACCTCTTTTAAATGTGTAATCGAAACCCTTCATGATAACTTTATCACCAAAAGATTTGTTGACCTTTTTCATCTCCAAGATCTTGCCACCAAGTCTTGTCATTTTTACCTGAAGGCTTACTTCTGCATCTTCCTTTTTTACGGAGACTCTTTCTTCCACATCTTTAAAAGCATCTTGCCTGCTTTTACTTTTGGTGGTACGGGCTTTTGGTTGCTTGCGCATCCACTCCAGTTCTTTTCTAAAAATATTTTTATCTTTTTGAAATTCGCTTGCCTCAATTTCCTGCCTTAAACTTTTCTGCTCTAAAAAATAATCGTAATCTCCTTTATATACAAACAGTTTTTCTTCATCCATTTCTATGATCTCGTTGCAAACTGTATCTAAAAAATAACGATCATGCGTTACAAGCAAAATCGTCATTTTATGCGTGCTTAAAAAATCTTCCAGCCACTCAATCATGCTTACATCTAAATGGTTGGTAGGTTCATCTAAAATGAGCAAACACCTTCCTTCATGCAATTGAGCTTCAATTAAAGATTGCGCCAGTGCAACTCTTTTGCGTTGCCCACCGCTAAGGGTATTCATTTTAGCTTCAAGGTCATGCAGATTAAGTTTACCTAAAATCTGTTTCATTTCACTTTCAAATCCCCAGGCATTTAGTTCTTCCATTTTACCCATAATGTCAGTGAGCAGGTCCATATCTTCTTTGCCTTCATCTAAATACTCTTCATAAGCACTTACCGTTTTCACAACATCATTGTCTAGCCTAAGCACATTTTCTCTGATGCTTTTTTCTTCCATAAAGGGAGTATCCTGCTGCAGCATGATCACTTTTACATCTTTATGTACCCACAATGTTCCGTCATCGGCAGTATCTAAACCTGCAAATATTTTAAGAAGTGTGGATTTTCCAGTACCATTTCGGGCAACAAAGGCAATTTTATCCCCTTCTTCTACATAAAAGGAAATGTTTTTAAACAACGTTCTTATTCCGTAAGACTTACTAATATTTTCAACTGAAGCGTAATGCATAGCGGCAAAGATAGGCAGGGGAAAATTTCTATCTAATGATTTTAAAATTGGCGCATATTAAAAGTGATAGGGAATATAATTTTATTAGTTTTGCGCAAAATTGAAAGCGTGTCTTTTATATTTATTGGCAGGTAAAATTAAAAAAAATGAAAGTTGTTATTTTAGCTGGTGGAATGGGAACAAGAATTTCAGAAGAATCTCATTTAAAACCAAAACCAATGATTGAGATAGGTGGCAAACCTATTATATGGCATATTATGAAAATTTATGAATCATATGGTTATAATGATTTTATAGTTTGTTGTGGTTATAAAGGCCATATTATAAAAGAATATTTCATTAACTATTTTCTATATAATTCAGACATATCAATTGAAGTTGGTAATAATAAAATTGATGTGCATTATTCAAATTCTGAATCTTTTAAGGTAACACTTGTTGATACGGGGCTTGAAACTAATACTGCAGGTAGAATAAAGAAAATAGAAAAATATGTAAAGGGAGAAACATTCATGCTTACATATGGTGATGGTGTAGCAGATATTGATATAAAATCTCTGGTAGATTTTCATAAAACTCATGGAAAATTAGCTACATTAACAAGTATTCAATTGCCCGGTAGATTTGGTAACATTCAAAGAAACAATGATGGATCTGTACAAAAATTTCAAGAAAAACCTGACGGCGATGATGTGTGGATAAATGGCGGTTTTTTTGTTTTAGAGCCTGGAATTTTTGAATACTTAAATGGAAATATGGATGAAGTACAATGGGAAAAACTACCACTTGTACAAATTGCTGAAGCCGGCCAATTATGTGCCTTTCAGCATGGTGGATTTTGGAAGTGCATGGATGCAATCAGAGATAAAACAGAATTAGAAGAACTTTGGAAAAACAATGAAGCAGTATGGAAAATTTGGTAAAATATAGACATCACTTTTTCATAAAATTATTCTTGCAAATGCCAAAATTGATTTTTTTTTAAATACAAAATGAAAATACATTTGCCAACTTTTATAAAACCGTATATGAATGTTTAAAAATAACCATAATGAGTTGGCTTGGATTAGGGGTATCGATAAAGGGAACGTAAAAATTGGTAAAAATGTATGGATTGGTCCATTTTGTGTAATTGATGGAGAATATGATTTGGTAGAGTTGGGTGATAATGTGAATGTTTCATCAGGCGCACAAATAGTTACACATGATACAGCCAAAAGATGTGTAACTGCAGGAATATATAATAATATAGATCACGCCCCTGTAGTAATTGAAAAAAATGTATATATAGGTACAAATGCTGTTATACTTAAGGGTAGTATTATTGGAGAATCATCCATTATAGCAGCAGGCGCTGTAGTAAAGGAGAATTCCATCATCCCACCATATAGTTTAGTTGTAGGAGTACCCGCAGTAGTAAAAAAGAATATTAAAAACGATTACAATAATTGGATAGATAATGATACCATTTAATAAGCCTTTTATAATAGGCAAAGAATTAAAATATATAGAAGAAGCTGTAATAAGTGGTAAAATATCTGGAGATGGTATTTTTACAAAAAAATGTCACACATTATTAGAACAGAAATATAATTTCCCTAAATGTTTATTGACAACCAGCTGTACCGATGCATTGGAGATGGCGGCAATATTGTGTAATATAGAAGTTGGCGATGAAGTAATTGTACCATCATATACGTTTGTGAGCACAGTAAATGCATTTGTATTAAGAGGTGCAAAAATCGTTTTTATTGATAGTGAAGAGAATAATCCAAACTTAGACGTTAACCTTCTAGAAAATTTAATCACATCTAAAACGAAGGCAATTGTTGTGGTTCATTATGCTGGTATTGCATGTGATATGGATGCTGTTGTAGCAATTTCAAAAAAGCATAATTTATTTTTAATTGAAGATGCTGCACAAGCAATAGATAGTTATTACAATGGAAAACCTTTGGGCACCTTCGGACATTTTGCCGCTTTTAGTTTTCACGAAACTAAAAATATAATAAGTGGCGAAGGAGGAATGTTGGTTATAAATGATTTGCAATATGTAGAAAGGGCAGAAATAATTAGAGAAAAGGGTACGAACCGTAGTAAATTTTTTAGGGGCGAAGTAGATAAATATGGTTGGGTAGATATAGGTTCCTCTTTTTTACCATCAGAGATTATTGCTGCATTTTTATATGCCCAATTGGAACACATTGAAGACATTCAAGACAAAAGAAAATCAATTTGGAACAGCTATTGGGAAAGCTTAAAACCTTTACAGGAAAAAGGCTTAGTTCATCTACCATTTGTTCCATCATATGCTACAAACAACGGGCATATGTTCTTTTTAGTAACAAAAACCGGAGATGAAAGAACTGCATTAATTGCACATCTAAAAAAGGAAGATATTCTTCCAACTTTCCACTATTTGTCTTTACATAAAAGTGAATTTTTTAATGATACAGTAAGCAACTTGCCCAATTCAGATAAGTTTACAGAAAGGTTGGTTCGATTACCATTTTTTTATGAAATGACTCCGGAAGAAATCAAAAAAGTAACTAGCACCATTTTAAGTTTTTACAACAATTAATATTCAAAAGGTGAAAGTTCATATATACGGCAATACACTTAATAGCGCTTATCATCTCACTAAAATTTTAAGAGATAAAGGAATAGATGCAGAGATGTTTTTAGATAATACATCTGCCATGCAGCAAGATTTTCCATGGTGGGATGATCCTACTTTAAATGAAAACAATTTACCTTCTTGGGTTCATTATTATAAAACCTTTCCTTTTTTTTTATTTCCTAATGAGGAAACCAAAAAAATGATTAAAGACTTTGCAAATTGCGATGTAGCATTGGTTTCATGCTATGGTCCTATACTTGCAATGAAAGCAAAGGTTCCGTTTGTTTTTTATAGTTTAGGCGGAGATTTAAATATGATTAGTTTAAAAAAGGATTTTAAAATCGCCTTAAATAACTCATCAGCTGTAAAAGATAAAATAAGAAAAATAATTAAAATAATTACTTATTCTCCTTTGCAGGCAAGGGCAATAAAAAAATATGCAAGCGATATAATAATTTATATGGGTTTTCAATATAAGCCCTTCATAAGTTCATTTAATTTACAACACAAAACGCATAAACTTTGTTATCCTAAAGATGTAATTAATTATCGGGTGGAGATGGATGTGGACTTGAATCGTCAATATTCAAAATACAAAGTTGTTTTCTTTATGTTATCTAGGCATTCCTGGGCATCTGTATGGAATGAGTACAAAGGGAATGATAAATTCATAAGAGCTTATGCCCGGTTTATTAAGAATCATAATAACCCTAATGTATTACTTATAACAGCAAATAAAGGGGGGGATGTGGCTAAAAGCAAAGAAATTATAGCAACAGAAAATATTGGAAATTATGTAGAATGGATGAATGATATGCCCAAATATACCCTAAAAAAATACCAGTCATTACCTAACGTAGTAATGGTCGATAATTTTTGGCATGACAGATGGTACATACAGTTTCCTGAACAAAAAGATACTCCAAAAGTAGGATTTGGCTTTGGTTGTATTGAATCTTTAGCAGCAAAGAGACCACTCATAACTGCATTTAAGGATCAGGATTTTTATAACAATGAGCAACCTCCCATATTTGATGCATTCACTGAAGATGAAATTTATGAAAGAATAACACAGGCATATAATTTAAGCACAAATGAACTAAATGCCTTTGGCCAAAAAGGATATGAATTTGCCTTAAAGTGGCACGAGCAAACAAATGTTATTGATACACATATCGATATTCTAAAAAAAGTATTTTCTGAAAAAAAAGAACTAAATTAAACTCTTCTGAAAAAATATATACCTATTATAAAAGAAGGTGTAATAGTATTATTTGTAGAATATTTAATGCTAGGGGCGCAAGTGTTGATGAGTTTTGTTATTAATGCTAAATATGGAATAGATTCTGTGGGCATTTATGCATTAGTATTAGCTATAGCACAAATTTCAATAACTGGACTAAGTCAACCTTTTTCATCACTCATACGGAGGGATTTAGCTGTGTTAGGAGAAAAAAGTGCAAATCAATATGTAAAAGATGTAAACTTTTTTAGACTAATAAATATTCTCTTCATTCTCTTACTGGTTTTTCTCTCCACGCCTTTTTTATTTAAAAATGTGGAGAACATACTACCTTTTTTATTTTTAATAATCATTGCAAAAGGATTTGAAATGTTAAATGATACTTACTTTGTTACGTATCAATCTCTCTCCCAGTATAAAAAGTATGCTATTTTAAAAATAACTTATGCTTCAGCAATATTGCTAAGTTTAATGTTTTTTTATTTTTTAGATTTAAATATTTATCTGCTTTACATTACACAGGTTGTCATCGGTATTTTGCTATACGTGATAAATTTATTTTTAATTAGATATAAGCTTAGTATTTTTAAATTCAAAAAAGCTCCTAGAGTAATCCTAATAAAATCTCGAAAAAAATTATTACATGAAGTTTGGCCAATGATGTTAAATTCATTAATATCTCAATCAAGTGCAAAACTTAATGCCATCATTATATTTAATTTAATAAGTGCAAAAGACTTAGGTATATTTTCTATTTTAATAATGTTTAGCACTATTTTTAGTGGGGTTGGAAATTCTATAGGTATCATAAGCTTAGGTAAATTTTCCATAATTTTTGAGGAATCTATAGAGAAGTTTAAGCATTTTTTTAAGAAATCGCTTTTTATATTTTTCGCAATTGGTTTGTTATTAGCTGGCATTTACGTTGCATGTACTCCGTTGCTACAGTATTTTTATAAATTAAATATTGATAATATTTTTGCGCTAAATATAATTATTGGAATAGCTATCCCCTTTTTGTTTGTTACAAGCAGCATAAGTAATATTTTTTTAATTTTAAAAAAACAAATTGCTGGAGTGTACGTTTCAATAATTGTATTGTGTATCAATATTACACTCTATATAATATTATCTAACAGGTACGAATTATATGGTGCAGCATATGCTTATTCAACAATGGCTATTTTACAATTATTACTAATTATTTTTTGGTCATATAAAATTTTACAGAAGAGGCAAGTAGCAGAAAATATTTAATAACTTTTATTTCGTAACTATTTTAAATACTAGTCAAATAATTTAACATGCGGGAGGAACAATTCAATTTATTTCAAAATTTAGAGAATACTTATAAAGGCAAAAATATTTTTCTAACTGGACATACCGGTTTTAAGGGCTCTTGGCTTTTAAAAATGCTTCATATGTTGGGTGCTAATGTTACAGGGTATTCATTAGTTCCCGAAAATAATAATGATATTTATAATTTGATAGGTGGTAACTCTTTGTGTATTAGTATCATTAATGATCTAAGAAATAAATCTGACTTAAAAAAAGCGGTGCACCAATGTCAGCCCGATTTTATTTTTCATTTAGCAGCACAGCCCTTAGTAAGACTTTCCTACGAAAACCCTTCAGAAACGTTTGAAGTTAATGCAATAGGTACGGCAAATTTATTAGATGCCGTAAGGATTTTAGATAAAAAATGTGAGGTGGTTTTAATAACTACTGATAAAGTGTATCACAATAATGAGTGGATATATCCCTATAGAGAAACCGATAGACTTGGAGGTTATGATCCTTATAGTGCAAGTAAGGCATGTGCAGAGTTAGTTATTGATTCCTACAGAAATTCTTTTTTTAATATAAATACTTACACAAAACATCAAAAAGCAATTGCAGTGGCTAGGGCAGGTAATGTCATAGGTGGAGGAGATTGGGCAAAAGATAGACTTATCCCCGATATTGTAAAAGCACTTTCAAAAAATGAACCTGTTATTATAAGAAACCCACTATCTGTAAGACCTTGGCAGCATGTACTTGAGCCAGTACTTGGATATTTAATGCTCGGACAAAAGTTAAATCAAAATCCAGTTAATTTTTCACAAGCATATAATTTCGGCCCTTTACAAACGGATGCTATCGATGTTAAAAGCATGGTAGAGCTTGCAACTAAAGCCTGGAATGGAGGTACTTATAAAATTGTTAGTGATGCCACACAGCCTCATGAAGCGGGGCTTTTAAAATTAGATATTAGTAAATCTAAAGAACAAATTGATTGGTCTCCAAAAATGAATGCAACCTTAGCCATTGAGAAAACAATTGGATGGTATAAAATATTTAATACCTCACCTGATTCTATTATTGATTATACCAATCAACAAATAAAAGACTTTTTAAATGCCTAAAAATATATTACTCACTGGTGCCACAGGTTTTTTAGGAAGTAAATTACTTGAAGAGCTTTTAAAATATAATTATAAAGTCTACATATTATTAAGAAAACAATCAGATGTTTGGAGAATAAAACATTTAGAACAAAAATACTTTTCATTTGTTTTAGAAAACAACAAAACTCACCTAGATAAAATATTTTTTGAAAACGAAATAGATACTATTATTCATACTGCTACTGACTATGGTAGAACAAAAGAATGGTCTGACATATATGAAAGCAATATCGTAATGCCACTACAACTTTTAGAAGCAGGCTGCAGAAATAAGTTAAAATTATTTATAAATACTGATAGTTTTTTTAGCAAACCCAATATTGTAAGTACATATTTAGAAGGGTATACATCATCTAAAAAAATATTTTTAAATGCACTTTTACAAACGAGTAATAAAATAAAAATTGCGAATTTACGGCTAGAACATGTTTTTGGTAAGGATGATAGCGAAGGGAAATTTATTACTTCATTGTTAAAAGATTTAAGAAATAATAAACTAAAAATTGACCTGTCAGCCGGGAAACAAAAAAGAGATTTTGTATATCTTCCTGATGTTGTAAATGCTTACATGAAAGTTTTGCTTGATAAAAAAATAGAGAATGGCTTTACTGAATATCAAATAGGCACAGGGTCTTCGATAAGCGTAAAAGAGTTTGTAAAGAAATTAGCAAAACACACACTCTCTACCTCTATTTTAAATTTTGGAACAATACCAACCCGAGTTGACGAAATAAAAGATTCAAAAGCAGATATAAATAATATAAAAAAAATAGGGTGGCTCCCTAAATATACAATAGACGAGGCCATTAAAGACCTAGTTTCCTCTTAAATATTTAAATTAGTATGGTTTAGATTTTTACTATAAATATCAAATATAAATTTACAATCTGGCTATCTTAAGTTTTCATTTTCAACTAAAATTATCAATTTAAATGGCTAATTTTGCAAACTTAAAAAGGGAGAATACCTATACTTATAAATAAAATATATTACTGTGAATTTTAAGAATATTGATGATAGCCTTTATGCAAAATTGTTTGAAGTAGCGTCCCAAAATAAAACCAAAAAAATAGAGCCAGGTGTAAATTACATATCTGTAACCGGAAAGGTTATTGACGAAATTGATATATTACATAGTGTAGACGCAAGCTTAGATGGATGGCTTACTGCGGGCCGTTATGCTGAACAATTTGAAAAAGAATTAGCAAAGTATTTTGGTTCAAAAGCTTCTTTCCTAGTAAATTCAGGTTCGTCTGCAAATTTGCTTGCTTTTTATACGCTTACATCTCCAAAACTTGGTGAAAGACAAATTAAACCTGGTGATGAAGTAATTACAGTTGCAGCAGGTTTTCCTACAACCATCAATCCCATGATTCAATATGGTTGTATACCGGTTTTTGTAGATATTGATATACCAACTTATAATGTAAAGGCTGAGTTAATTGAGCAGGCTATTACGCCTAAAACTAAAGCGATAAT
>JANPIF010000067.1:0-3309 GCA_031424845.1 Ferruginibacter sp. | reverse complement strand
GTTTTTTTTCAAACAATGATTTATCCTGTGAGAAAACAGAAAAGGAAAAAAGAATGAGTAGGAAGGAGATGAGAGTAAATTTCATTTTTTATTTTAATTGGTTTTTTGACCAATGGGCGTTTTTGTATTCTAAATATTTTTAAGGTTATATTTCTTCTCCTTCTCTGGCGAAGAGATTGAAATTTTTTTTGAAGATTCTCACTATAAAATAATAAATGGACATCTTATAAAACCTCCAAATTCAATCAACCAATCAACTGACTTTAAAATTCAATCGCTTCAACCCCTTCTTCACTTCATCGCAACTCATAAATAATTTCCATAACAAACCAGTTCTATAGTTTTCTATCATCACAATAATCGGACCTTGATCTATTGCCAAATGACTTTTTGCATACCAGTTTTTTGTTTCATTAAAGCCATCTACAAAACCATATTCACTCCAAATTTTATCGCCAAGGTCGTAGTAAAAATGTTTCAACGCTTTCATTGAATATTCAGGTGTGTAAGGAAATGCCGAAAGTGCAGCGGTTGGGGCTATGGTGCCGCCATCATTTTCGGGGGAGTATGCATCGTAACCATTGTAAGTATCCCCTGCTGTAAGTCCCCAACAGCCTGCACCGTAGCCTTTAAACTTTTTGGGATTGGCTACACAATAATCATGATTAATGAGTGTGTGATTTTTATTTTGCTGCCAGTAATCGGCATAGTTGTCTTTTAAATTTGTAGGGTTTAATCCTAAAAATGAATACTGCGAAAAAAACAATGGTCCGCCATAATCAAAACCTAATGGCAATACATGACCATAAAAAGTTTTACCATTTTTAAAAAAATTACTTTGCGCCCAGCCTTTGTGATATACGCTTGCAGGTACAGGATAATTTTCGCCACTTGTTGCCAATACATACATTATTAAACACTCATTAAAACCACGAACAGGAAAATTCATTGCCCATCCATTATTCGGACTCCAATGCCAATACAACACGTCTTCGCCGCCTTTTGTAAACCAGTTCCACTCTACATCATTCCACAAACCATTTATGCGGTTACGCAGTTCGCCTTCTATATTATTATTGCCATCAAAATATTGGCGGGCACATAATAATCCTTGTAACAAATAAGAAGTTTCTACTAAATCTGCACCGTCATCTTTTCTGCTAAATGGAATCGTTTTACCGGTTGCACCATTTAACCAATGGGGAAATACACCATGGTAAGCATCTGCCTTGCTTAGGAACTTTACCATCTTTAATAAAAACTTTGCGGCTGTATCTCTGGTAATCCATTTTCTTTCCGTTGCAACAATCACACTCATTACGCCAAAGCCTGTACCACCGCTTGTTACTACTTCATCTCCATATCCAAAAGTATTATTGCTTCGCTCTCTGCTAAGGCCACTAATTGGATGAGCGAAATCCCAGAAGTATCGAAAAGTTTGTTTTTGTACGAGTTCTAAAAGTGCGGTGTCGGAAAGATTTTTTGGGCGATTTACAGGATTAAAGTCGCTCACTGTATTATCTATTTTTTGGGCAAATGAAATATTTACACCTAATAGAATGAAGGAAAGAAAGATTAATTTTTTGCTCACAGATTTATTCGATTTACACAGATTTAAAGATAAGGTGCAGTAAAACCCAACGATGTCATAGCAGCTTTTACTTCGGGCGCACTTGTAAATAAATTCCAAAGTAAACCACTGCGGTAGTTTTCTATTTGTACAATTATTGGCCCTTGATCAATGGCTAAAAATGAATCTGCAAACCATGGATCATCTAACTTAAATGCATCCACAAAACCATATTGTTTCCAGAGTTTATCGCCCAATACATAATAATAAAATTTCAATGCTTTCATAGATTCTATTGGTGTATAGGGAAATGATGAAAGTGCCGCTGTTGGAGCAATTACACCAACATCGTTGGTTGGTGAACTGGCAGTATATCCATTAGGAATATCCGATGCGGTGAGTCCCCAACAACTATCGCTGTAACCATAATAATTTTGTGGATTTAATTTGCAGTAGTTGTAATTTATAAGCGTATGGTTTTTTGTTTGTGTAGCATAATTAGCATACATGTCTGAAAGCCCGTTTGGGTTGATGCCTAAAAAAGAATAATGTTCAAAAAACAATGGTCCGCCAAGGTTTGGCCCAAGTGGTAATTGCAACCCATAATAATTGTTTCCATTTATAAAACCCGAAGCGCCGTTAGATGCCCATCCATTTGTATAAACCGCAGTTGGTATGCTGTATGTAGTGGAGGATTTTGCCAGCACGTATGTAATTAAACATTCGTTCCATCCTTTAATAGGTAGGTTTATAACAAATCCTAAGTTTGGACTCCAATGCCAGGTAAGCACATTTTGGGTGCCTTGCCTAAACCAGTTCCATTCTATTCTGTTTATAATAAAATTTATATCTGCACGCAAGGTAGTTTCAGCAGCATCTGCCGTATTAAAATATTGCCTTGCACAAATTAAGCCTTGTGCTAAAAAAGATGTTTCTACTAAATCTGCACCATTATCATTTGCACTAAAAGGGATAAATGCACCGGTTGCACCATTTAACCAATGTGGATATGCACCATGAAAAGTTTGTGCATTGTTCTTTAAAAAACTCACCATGGTTTGTATTCTGGTTAAACCTTGTGGCCTTGTAATAAAATTTCTATTTACGCCGGTTATCATTGCCATAATACCGAAGCCTGAGCCGCCTGATGTTACCAAATCACCCGATGTATTTCGTTCTCTTGCCAAGCCACTGACTGGATGACCAAAATCGTAAAAATATTTTAAAGTTTGTTGCTGCACTAAATCCAGTAATGCGTTATCTGATATTGCCGCAAATTTTCTGGAAGAATCCAAACTGGTAAAAAAAGTAATCTCTTTGTTTTCGCCAAGCGCTTTATTTTTTGCAGATAATAATCCGGCATCAATTTTTATTTTATACCGTGTAAGAAACTGCAACAGGTTTTGCGGACTTATTGAAACAGTGCTGTCGCTATTTTCAAAAGTAACATTGCTAGCCACTGTTGCTCCTGCATTTTCAGTTATAATAATTTTTTGCGCAGCAGATGTACGACTTACCGGCACTGAAAATTTAATTTTTATAGAAGGGCTACGTTGTATATTTTTAAAAGGGAGAATGGCTACCGAATTTATAGTAGTAGACATATAATTAAAAGTCTCTGTAGATGTAGGGGGCGGAGTAACAATGGAATTACCATTATCACTTTTTTTACAAGAAAAAATATTGAGCAATATTATTAAAACAAAGATATTTTTCATATTTAATCAAAATTTTTTCAT
>JANPIF010000066.1:0-9481 GCA_031424845.1 Ferruginibacter sp. | reverse complement strand
TACTAGACCACCAAACACACCATTACCAATATGGTAAGGCAAACTCATGCTCGTGTATCTTATTTTGGTTGGAAATAATTCTACTAAAAATGCTGCCACCGGTCCGTACACCATGGTTACAAAAATTATCATAATCCATATGAGGAATATGAATTTTAGTTTAAGTGGGGTAGGTAATATTTTATCTTGAACGATAGAATTTTTGTTTGCTTTAATAATTTTATCAGCCTCAAGTTCCATATTTCTTCCTTTAAAGAGAGTATCTTTTAATTGAGTAGAAAATCTAATGCTATCATTAGTTATATAATTTCCATTTATTTGAATAATAGAATCACCTTTAAAATATGTTATTTCTTTTTTTTCTTTTAAAAATGTTACTCCGTCAAACCGGGTTTTTTCAATATCTGCACTCTTCAACATCTCTCCAAATATTGGTCGGTAAAAAATTACACCGAGTAACATACCGGCAAGCATTATCCATTTTCTACCAATTTTATCGCTAAGCCAACCGAACACTAAAAAGAAAGGTGTGGCCAATCCTATTGCCCATAAGAGAATCTCACGGTTTTGCACAAACTCAATTTTTACCGTATTCTCTAAAAAGCTCTGTGCATAGAATTGTCCGGTGTACCAAATAACGCCTTGCCCCATTACCGCTCCAAACAAAGCAAGTAGAACCATTTTAAAATTTTCTTTTTTGCCAAAGCTTTCTTTTAGGGGGTTGCTTGATGTTTTTTTCTCTGCTTTTAATTTTGCAAATACAGGTGATTCGTTCATGCGTAAACGTATGTAAATAGATACGCCCACCAGTAAAATAGATATCCAAAAAGGATAACGCCATCCGCCCCATTCAGCATTAAAAGCCGCATCGGTCATATTGTTTTTCACCAACATAATTACACCCAATGCTACAAACAAACCTAGTGTGGCCGTGGTTTGTATCCACGCAGTAAAATAACCTCGTCTGTGTGCTGGTGCATGCTCAGCTACATATGTTGCAGCGCCGCCATACTCCCCGCCAAGTGCAAGCCCTTGTACCAACCTTAAAAATAAAACCAATAACGGTGCAGTAATACCAATGCTTTTATAACTTGGAACCAAGCCAATTAAAAAAGTAGAACCGCCCATTAAAACTAGCGTTAATAAAAACGTATATTTTCTACCAATCATATCACCCAACCTGCCAAAAAACAATGCACCAAAGGGGCGTACTAAAAAGCCTGCCGCAAATATGGCAAGTGTACTTAATAATGCTGCGGTATCATTGCCTTCAGGAAAAAACTGAGCAGAAATAGTTTTGGCAAGCATACCAAAAATGTAAAAATCGTACCACTCTATTAATGTACCAAGCGATGAAGAAAATATTACCTTACCAATTCCTTTAGTGGAAACTTCTGCCATTACTGTAGTTTTAAAATATTAAGCAATTCTTTCTGTAATAGATTTAGTATAAATATATTAATTTGGTGCGGAAGGATTTATTTTAATTTTGGGATTGACGTTGTTTAATTGCGGATGCACTGTATGCACAATTATTTTTTTTAAGTTTAAATAAAAAACATCGAAATTAAAAGCTTTCAGCCTGAGCTCGTCCAAGGTGGTGCATCAATTAAAATAAGCACCGCAATAAATAACCTGCCTTCGATAAGCTCACGCTGACCCTATAAAATTAAACGAATTGGCAGAGAAATTTTAAAAAAAATAATTTCTATCTACGCTTCAATAAAAGATGAAAATAGAAAAAATGCCGAAAGGCTCCCGACAAAAATGTGCGGGACACAATGCGGGAGAGAAACGGAAATCCTTTTTATGAGGAACGAAACAAATGGTCAAAATATAATCTCAGTTGAAAGCCCTAAATAAAAAATAAAACAATTATGAGTTACCCTTTTCAAATAAAATCGCTTGAGCAATACCACACTGATTATAAAAAATCTGTTGACGACCCTGAAGGTTTTTGGGGAGCAGTTGCAGATAATTTTTACTGGCGAAAAAAGTATGAAAAAGTATTGGATTGGAATTTTACCGAGCCAAAAGTCGAATGGTTTGCTGGCGGTAAATTAAACATCACTGAAAATTGTATTGATAGGCATTTACCAACCATGGCAGATAAACCAGCCATTATTTGGGAGCCCAATAACCCCGAAGAACGAGTGCGAACAGTTACTTATGCACGCCTTCATAAAAGAGTTTGCCAGTTTGCGCAGGTGCTTAGAAACAATGGTGTAAAAAAAGGTGACCGAGTTTGCATATACATGGGCATGGTACCGGAGCTTGCTTATGCCGTGCTTGGTTGTGCAAGAATTGGCGCTATACATTCTGTAATATTTGGTGGTTTTAGTGCACAAAGTATTGCAGATAGGTTGGAAGATGCGCAGGCAACATTTATTGTAACCTGTGATGGCTCGTACAGAGGTGATAAAATAATTCCGTTAAAAGCAGTTATTGATGATGCACTAATTGGAAATAAAACAATAAAAAAAGTGATTGTTTATACAAGAACAAGAACGCCGGTGAGTATGATAAAGGGAAGAGATATTTGGTGGGAAGATGAAATGGAACATGCGGAAGGGCAGCTTGAAAAAATAGCCTCCCCCAACCCCTCCCGAGGAGGGGAGCAAGGCCCCAAATTTAGAGAAACAGCAAGAAATTCGACATATGGTTTATATAAAGAGTTTAGCCAGCAATTAAAAGATAACGCAACGAAAGAGGAAGAAATTTTGTGGCAATATTTAAGAGCTGATAAAACTGGTTATCATATAAGGCGACAGCATATTATTGATGAATTTATTGTTGATTTTGTTTGTCTGAAAAAATTGCTAACCATCGAGATTGATGGGGGTTATCATGTTGCGCCAGAACAGCAAGAATACGATGTAGCAAGAACTAAATTTTTATCTGAATCAGGTTTTACTGAAATAAGATTTACAAATGAAGAAGTAATAAATAACATTGATGATGTAATAAAAAAAATTAAAGAGAAATTAGATAACATACCCGATCAAAAAAAAGACTCAAATATATTAGAAAGCTCGCAAGTCCTCCCCCCGGGGGAGGATTTAGGAGGGGCTGTTTCTTGGGCTGCAGAGCCAATGGATGCAGAAGACCCGCTTTTTATTCTATACACAAGCGGCAGTACAGGCAAACCAAAAGGTGTGGTGCACACTTGCGCAGGCTATATGATTTGGACCACTTACACTTTTGTAAACATGTTTCAATACAACCCAGGAGATATACATTTTTGCACGGCAGATATTGGGTGGATAACCGGACATAGTTATATTGTGTACGGACCTTTAGCTGCAGGTGGCACGAGTCTTATGTTTGAGGGTATTCCTACTTTTCCAAATGCAGGCAGGTTTTGGGATATTATAGATAAGCACCAAGTAAATATTTTATACACTGCACCAACTGCGCTAAGGAGTTTAATGAGTTTTGGTGATGCGCATTTACAGGGGAAAAATTTATCTTCTCTAAAAATATTGGGCACTGTAGGCGAACCAATAAATGAAGAAGCATGGCACTGGTACGATGATAATATTGGCAAAAACAACTGTCCAATTGTTGATACATGGTGGCAGACGGAAACAGGCGGCACACTCATCACAAACCTTGCAGGCATAACACCTGCAAAGCCCGGTTGGGCAACACTACCTATGCCTGGTGTACAACCAATTATTGTAAATGAAAAAGGTGAAGAAGTAAACGAAGTAGATGAGTATGGAATGCTGAAAGGCAACCTTTGTATTAAAGCGCCATGGCCTGGCATACTTCGCACAACCTATGGAGACCATGAAAGATGCAGAGTAAATTATTTTACTACATACCCTAATTTATATTTCACGGGTGATGGTGCTTTGAAAGATGCTGATGGTAATTATAGAATTACAGGCAGGGTAGATGATGTGCTAAATATTAGTGGTCACCGCATCGGAACTGCAGAGGTTGAGAATGCCATCAACATGCATTCGGGTGTAGTAGAAAGCGCTGTAGTTGGCTATCCGCACGATATTAAGGGGCAAGGCATTTATGCTTTTGTAATTTATAACGGTAACCAAAATGATGAGAATTTAAATAAGCAAGACATCAGCCAAACCGTAGCAAAAATAATTGGCGCTATAGCCAAGCCAGATAAAATACAATTTGTAAGTGGCTTACCAAAAACCCGAAGCGGAAAAATTATGCGCCGCATTCTTAGAAAAATAGCAGAAGGCGAAACAGAAAACTTAGGCGATATTACAACCTTGCTTGACCCAGATGTGGTGGCGGAAATAAAGGATGGGAGAGTTTAATAAATAAAATTTTCACCGTATTATAAAAAGCCATTTTACATTAATTGTAAAATGGCTTTTTATATTTTAATGCCCCCACTAAAACCATACGCTTCGTTCTAAAATTCTTAGGCTTCCTACCATTTCTTTGTACAGTAGCAGCATAAAGTTTCATAAACATCTATCATACATGTTAAGTATTGCATTATTTCATGTATTTCTTTTCAAGTAAATTGTACATCAACTAATCTACCTCCACTAACTATTACATCCAAGTCTATCAACTCATTTAATTCGGATGGGAACTACTACTGTACCACTTTGTTTGCACAACTACTACTGGCAAAGGCATCAGGCTTTGCTTTAAATGCAAAGCCCATTCCTTGTATATAGCCCATTGCTTCTTTAAGCGCATCATTACTTTTAAAATTAGGATTGGTATTTATATCAGCATGCACTTCCATATCTACACCATACATGGTAAAAATATTGCAGAGCGCATACGCAATCTCAATACTTTTTGCAACCTCTAACAACATCCTTTCTTTAATGCTCATTTTCTGACGGGTTACTTCGTTGTGTATGTACATAAAACCTCCTTTTCCTTTTCGTACAAATACAATTACGGTCGCAAATTCTGTTTCTTTACCTCTGGCATTTTTTTCAGTAAAAGCTTTTACCTGGCTATCTGTACCAATACAAACTTTTAATTCGTTACCATCTTCTTTTTCTCTGAGTACCGTTTTTCTTACTTCATCTTCAATTGAACCATCTACCAACTGTCCGCTCAATTTTCTCCACCGATGTTGTTGTTCCATTTGATTTAGTTTTTATGAAATGTATTTGTTGAGTAATTTAATTCATTTAAACCGGCTTGTGGCAACATAACCATTTCTTAATGGTGCTTTCCACAATTTTATTCCCGATGTGGACAAAACAATCCAACCTCTTGTGGAAGAATTTTTAATACTGCGGATTCGATATAACATACTACTATTAAGTTTTTTGCTATGAAGAGAGCTATCTAAGATTCCTATCTTCTTTTATTAACTATAGCTTTTATAATGAATTAATTTTTTCTAAAAAATTTTATAATAATAAAAAACCCAACCGTTATATAAAACAATTGGGCTTTGCTGAAAAAAATAATTTGTCTATTGCATTTTTTAATTGCCGACAACTTGAGCAACAATTTCTGCTAATCATTTATCTAATCATCATCATCTTTTTTATTTTCCAACTTTATAAATGCTGCTCTTCTTGGGCCAGGAAAAGGAATTTTTTCTCCTTTTACTGCCACCCAAATTATTTCATTCATTTCAAGATCAGGTACTGCATCTACCTCAGCAAAATTAAATTCCTCCGATCTTTTTTGCCATTTATTTATTGCAATATTTTTATCATTTAAATCAATATTATTTTTTACAGCCGTAAAGTTTGATGCAGTTGCTTTATTATCAAAGCACCTCCACATAGGCATTGCAGCCGCATCGTACTGAGTCATTGGTGGCATACCTAAAATTAATTCAATGGTACGTAACATAGATGATGTGGAGTACATCGTATGATCTACAAAATTTCTTTTTACAAAACCTCCGGCTACATACGCAGTGCTTCTATGAGCATCTACATGGTCTGCGCCATTTTGTGCATCATCTTCTAAAATAAATATTGCTGTCTCATTCCAAATGGGCGATTTTCTTAAATATTCAACGAACATTCCTACTGCCAAATCATTATCTGCTACATGTGCATTGGGTGTGGGTTTGTCTTTCCGTAAACCTTCAGTATGGTCATTACCAAACCGCACTGTGTTTAATTGCGGCACCGCATTTATTGCTATCAGTGAATCAAAATCTCGTTTCCATTGAAAAAACCGGGTAGTATCTTTTACAGACATGTTATAACCTGTATAATAATTACACATATTGTTTTTTAGAGAAGGAATATTTGCTTTTCCATCATCTGCAAATTCTCCGTAGGTTCTATAGCTAACATTGTTTCTTTTACAATGGTCCCAAATAAAACCTGCTTTATTGTTTGCAATTTCTCGGTTTCCCTCAGCATCATATCTACCACCACGACCACCATAATTTGTTGGCCAGGTTTTTTCCAGGTAATCGGTAGAGTAAGCGCCCATACTCCAGTTGTGGCCATCTGCACTTACTTCAGCATCTACATAAAAGTTATCGAGCAATACAAACTCATCAGCCAAATTATGTTGGTTGGGTGTTACATTTTTTCCAAATAAAACAAGACTTGTATCACCATTTCCTTTTGGCATATCTCCCAAAATTTGGTCGTATGTTCTGTTTTCTTTTATAACATAAAACACATGTTTAATAGGGGATTTATTTCCTACTTTTTGTGGTATAGGATTTCCCTTTATACCATCAGCATTTGTTTCTTTTATTTTACTGTATGGCGAATTTGCATATACCGCTTTTGAAAAATCTTCCAATTGTTTTGAGGTGGGTGTTGGGAAAATACTCATGGTACCTTTAAACAAACCACCAATATATTGAACTCCAATTGGCTTTGCAGTATCTCCTTGTTGATATATTACCGCTTCTCTGCTACGGTAAGGATTAGGTCCGTAAGGATTTGCCATAGGTAAAAAACCTTTTCCATTTGCTACCAAAATTTTATTTCCAATTACTTTTACATTTGTTGGGTACCATCCCACAGGTATAAAACCTTTGCTTTTACTTGTTGCTTTTTTACTTACATCAAATACGGATAAACAATTGTTATCTGCATTGGCTATGTATAATGTTTTTTCATCGGTACTTAAAGCTAAACCATTGGTAGTACTGCCGCTTGGCGCATTTGGGTACAAGGCTGCATTTAATGTTTCAATTACTTTTTTTGTAGCAACATCAATAATAGAAACACTGTTATCATTTGCATTTGCAACAAAAAGAAGCGATTCCTTTTTATTAAAAATAATTTCGTTTGGGTTATCACCAACATTTATTGGCTGAGCAAATGTTTTTAATTTTGTATCAAACAACAAAATTTTATCAGCGCCCCAGCAACTTATGTAAAGTGTTTTTTTATCTTTCGAAAGTAAACAGGTGTACGCCTCGGCTTCCAGTTTTATTTTTGGTAAAACTTCTTTTGTTTTTAAATTAACAATGTAAAGTGAATTGTTTTCTTTGGTAACAATGTACATCATCTGCGAAGCATCATCTATTTCAATACCTGCCGGCGAAATCAAGTCTTTCATTTTTTTACCCAGCACAAAACTATCTGCCAACAACAATTTATTATTTACAATATTGTATTTCAGTATCCAGTTATCATTGCCTCCGCTTGCAAATAAATGTTTTCCATCTCCAGAAAATTTTAATCCATACCACGACTTTGCAATAGTAACATTATCCAGTTCTTTTTCTTTTTTTGCATCAAATAATTGAATGGTTTGTGTGCTTTGACCATTGTTGGTTACAGCAAAATATTTTTGAGATTTGCTAACCGCAATATTTAGAGGTAAATCACCCAGCGGTAAACTTTTACCAACAGGAGAAAGGCTCCACCCATTTGGAAGCATTATTCGCTGCTTAGTTAATTGGTCAAATGATTGGCAAAAAACATTACCGCAACAAATAATCATCAATGCCGAGAATATGTATTTCATAAACTATTGTTTAGTTTGGTAATTTACGCAGAACTTTTCTTGTTGCATATTATGATTGTGTGTTAGAATTTATAACAGTAAACGGTTGTTATTTATAATATTAGCAATATATAATCAATGGTAATTTAATTAACAACTATAATATCATAATTTTGAAGATTGTATATTAACCTACACACTTTTATTTACTTTAAAACTATAACTGATGAAATTTTACACATGGTTTAAGAGAACCCAATTTTTGTTAATCTTCTTATTTTTTACTTCAAATTTATTTTCTCAAAATGGTACTGTAAGTGGAATTGTTACAGATGCAAGCGGTGGTTTTTTAGAGAATGCTTCCATTACTGCCTTGCCTTCTAAAACAGGTACACGCAGTGCAGCGGACGGAAAATTTTCTTTAAATGTGGCAGCGGGGAATTATACAATTAGTGCCAGCTATGCCGGTAAAACAACTGATCAAAAACAAATTAAAATTACTGCAGGTGAAACAGTGACCGTAAATTTTATGTTACAAAATGCCGGTGATTTAACAGGAGTAATGGTTATAGGATCTCGATCTATAAGACGAGTATCTACCGAAACAGCCGTACCGGTAGACATTTTAAACATTAACGATCTTACCAAAGCTGCACCACAGTCTAATCTAACTCAAATTTTAAATTACGTAGCTCCTTCTTTTACCTCTAATACACAAACAGTGGCAGATGGTACAGATCATATTGATCCTGCACAGCTACGTGGTTTGGGGCCTGACCAAGTACTTGTTTTATTAAATGGAAAAAGAAGACACACTTCTTCCCTGGTAAACGTAAATGGTACGCCTGGCAGGGGTTCTGTAGGTACAGATTTAAATGCAATACCGGCCTTTGCCATTGAGCGAATTGAGGTACTGCGTGATGGTGCTGCTGCACAATATGGTTCTGATGCAATTGCAGGAGTAATAAATGTAGTGATGAAGAAAAATATAAACAAATTAACTGCATCTCTTTATGGTGGAGGATTTGCTAGTAAAGGTGCCAATGACCATAGAGGTGGTATTGATGGTAAACAACTGCAGTTAGATTTAAACTATGGTATTGGTGTAGGTAAAAAAGGTGGTGCTATAAACTTAACCGGAAGCTTAGTTACAAGAGAAGATACACGAAGAGCCACAGATTTTAATGGTCAATTATTTAATGCATATAATGCTATTGAAAACAGGGCATTAAATGCTGGTGTAAAATTATCTGCTTTGTTTAGCAACATAAATAATACGCCCAATACTGCTCAAATTATAAGTACCATTAAAACGTATGCTCCACAGGTAAATTATTTTAGCGCTGCACAGCAAAGTGCTATACAAAGTGCTACTACTATTGCAGGGTTACAAAGCATTTTAAATGGTATTACAGATGCTAATACAGATGTATCCAACAAGGAAGCTGCATTTAGGGGCCTTACAAGAAGAGATTTTAATATGCGCATAGGTCAATCTAAATTAAATAGTGGCCAAATTTATATGAACACCACCTTGCCTATAAATGCAAACAATACATTTTATACATTTGGTGGGTATGGTTTGCGTGAT
>JANPIF010000065.1:0-1764 GCA_031424845.1 Ferruginibacter sp. | reverse complement strand
AGCCAGGGTTTTGGTGTACCCGCCCAGCGAGGAAAAAACTTTGAATATTTTACCACTATTAAAGGTGATAGACCAGTATATGATTTATTGGATGGTGTAGATTCTTCCATTTACAAAACTGAAAAAGCAAAAGAATATTTTACTTGCGTAAAAGATCTAATTAAAAAATATGACTACAGTAATCCGATGAAATCGGTAGCAGATTTAGAAGCTTTGTCAAGAAATTATATTGAGTTTGCAACATTATTGACAAAAGAAAAACAAGAACTTGTAAAAAACCTTATTGCTTCATGCGCCGGATTATTTATGGAGGCAACGGCTGTGAACCAGATGAATGTAATTGGTGATAGTTTGAAACTTAGGCTAACATTTAATAACCGAACAGGTGCAAATATTAACAATGCAGTAATAGAAACTTTTGGAAAAAGTTTTCCAATAAAAAATATTGTACCAAATGAAACGCAAGAGATAATTGTGGCCATAAAAATTGATGCTAAACAAGCTCCTACTCAACCCTATTTTTTAGAAAAGCAAATGAACACAGGCTCCTTTAATGCTGAGCTGGAAGATATAGGTAAACCACAGAATGAGGATTACTCAGCTAATTTTAATGTTACCATTGATGGTAATTTATACAGCTACAATAAACCCATAAAATATAAATATACTGACCCGGTAAAAGGTGAATTGTATGAACCAATGCAATTGGTGTCGCCGGTGTTTATAAATGTTTCACCCAACCTTTTAATTTTTTCAAACAATAAAAAAGATGAAAAGAAGCAGGTTAATTTTACGCTGCAGGCAAATAATAAATTGAGTGAAAAAGTTACCTTTTCTACTAACATAAATAAAATTGGCAAACCCATTTATGATTCTTTGTTAACTATTGCCAAAGGAGGTAAAGAAAATATTACAGCTACTTTAAAAGGAAATGATTTTAACAATGATGCTACGCAGAGTATTGGTGGAGAACTGGCGGCTGCATCATTATACGAGCATCAATATACTTCGCTTAAAAAAATAAGTTACGATCATATTCCGGATGTCTTTTACAATTACCGGGATAAGGTGAAAGTATTGAAAATGGATTTAAAAACAGCAGGAACTACAGCGGGATATATTGCAGGTGCCGGAGATAAAGTACCACAGGCATTGGAGCAAATGGGTTATAAAGTAACTATGCTCACCGAGAAAGATATAACTGCAAATACGCTTAAACAATTTGATGTAGTAATTACTGGCGTGCGTGCATACAATGTACATGCATGGTTAAGTAATGTGTATCCTACATTAATGCAGTACGTAAAAGATGGCGGTGTTTTGCTTACACAATACAATACCAATAATTCTATTGGTCCGGTAAAAGCAAGTATCTCTCCATATCCTTTTACAATAAGTAGAAACAGGATTACAGACGAAACTGCAGCGGTAAATTTTTTACTACCCAATCACCCGGCATTAAATTATCCTAACAAAATAACCCAAAAAGATTTTGAGGGGTGGATTCAGGAACGCAGTATTTACAATGCTGAAAAAACTGATACTGCATTTAAGAAAATACTAAGTATGAAGGATCCAGGTGAAAATGACCAGGATGGAAGTCTGATCATAGCTGATTATGGTAAAGGAAAATACGTTTATACCGGCTTGGTATTTTTTAGAGAATTACCTGCGGGTGTGCCGGGTGCTTATAGGTTGTTTGCAAATTTGATAAGTAGTAATAAAGTTTTGCGAAGTGAAAATAGAGCAAAAAAATAATAAATT
>JANPIF010000064.1:0-2305 GCA_031424845.1 Ferruginibacter sp. | reverse complement strand
TTTTTCAAAATACTTTTGATATTCAGATAAGGTAGTTGCGCCAACAGCCCGCAATTCTCCACGAGCCAAAGCTGGTTTTAAAATATTAGCAGCATCTATTGCACCATCGCCACCACCCGCACCTACTAGCGTATGTATTTCATCTATAAAAAGTATTATTTCGCCTTCGGCAGAAGTTACTTCCTTTACTACCGATTTTAATCTTTCTTCAAACTCACCTTTGTATTTTGCACCTGCAATTAATTGCCCCATATCCAACGCAAAAATAACTTTGGATTTTATATTTTCCGGTACATCACCATTTACAATTCGTATAGCCAAACCTTCTGCTATAGCGGTTTTACCCACACCGGGCTCACCAACTAATATTGGATTATTTTTTGTTCGTCTGCTTAAAATATGCAGTGTTCTTCTTATCTCTTCATCTCTTCCAATTACAGGATCGAGCTTGCCTGCACGAGCCATTTCATTAAGGTTTTTGGCATACTTATTTAAGGCATTAAACTGTGCTTCCTGCGTAGCAGAATTTACAGTTTCACCTTTGCGCAATTCTTTAATGGAAGCTACCAAACCTTTTTCTGTAAGTCCTGCATCTTTTAGCAATTTTGCTGATGCATCGCCCCCTTGTAAAATGGCAAGTAACAAATGTTCTGGGGTTATAAATTCATCGCCAAAAGTTTTTAATACACCGTTTGCTTTTAATAAAACATTGTTTGCATCTCTGCCCATTGTTTGTGCAGGTTCGCCAGAAACTGTAGGTAACTTTTTTATAAGTTCTTCAAGCTTATTCGTTACAAGGTTTACTGTAACATTGTTTTTCTTTAGCAAATAATCAACAGAAGAATCTTCAGAACTTATCAAAGCTTTTAGAAGATGTTCTGTTTCTATGTTAGGATTTTTATTGATAAAAGCAATTTGCTGAGCTTGTTGCAAAGCTTCAGATGCTTTTATAGTAAAATTATTCTGAGCCATAATATTGTTTTAAAATTATCATACATATACTGTATGGTTATTATTACCTGCAAATGATTATCCAACCTAAAAATTAGAAAAAATGTCAGCTATTAATCATCGAACCTGCCGCTATTGCAGTGTGGTAGCTTGTTTAATGTAATTTTATCATGCATTTCGTTTTGAGTAATTTAATGGAAGGGAATTTCCTTATCCCTAATCAAAATGTATAAGATGTTCTATTTAAATTACTTTTACACGAATTTAATTGTATGAAAAGATTTTTGGTGTTTGGGTTTTGTGTTTGTAGTACTATGTTTTCTTTTGCTCAAAAAGGAAAATTATTAAAAGGTATGTATATTCAATGGGGTTACAATAAAGAATGGTACACCAACAGCAACATAAGATTTAAATTAAGTAATGGAGATGCCTTTACCTTAAAACATGCAAAAGCTCATGACAAGCCAGATTTAGATGCTATATATGAAAACCCCATAGAAATCTCTATTCCACAATATAATTACCGCCTCGGTTTTTACTTAAATGAAAGCCACTCAAAAGCGATAGAATTAAATTTTGATCATATTAAATATGTAGTTACAGATGGGCAAACTGTACGAGTAAAAGGTAGAATAAATGGCAAAGCGGTTGATGGCGACAGCATTTTAAATCCTACTACATTTTTGCATCTCGAACATACCGATGGCGGCAATTTGCTTCACATAAATTATGTAGAACAAAAAACGCTGCTAATGAATAAAGCTAAATCCAGGCCCTTAGTAAATTTAATTTGGAAAGCAGGAGCAGGCATAAACATTCCCCGTACAGATTTTACTTACCGGGGAGATAGGTTTAACAATGATTTTCATGTAGCAGGGTACAACTTAGCAGCGGAGGCTGGTGCAAGATATTATATAGGAAAAAGATTTTTTATAGAAGGAACAGGTAAAACAGGTTATGTACGATATATAAACGCACTTGCAAATACAAATATTGATAAAGGAAATCGTGTAACACATGGTTTTGGATATTTTGAATTTATTGGATTGTTTGGGTACGATTTTAAATTTTAATATTTTTATTAACATCATCAACCTTAAATTTTGAGTGCCGAATTACATAGCACAATTGTAAAAGATATTGCAAGATTATTAGGTTTCGATTTTTGCGGAATTGCCCAGTCTCAGTTTTTAAATGATGATGCTCGTAGACTTGAAACATGGCTTAACAAAGGAATGCATGGTAAGATGCAGTACATGGAAAATTATTTTGATCTGCGTACAGACCCTTCTAAACTTGTACCGGGCGCAAAATCAGTTATTACACTTCTTATAAATTATTATCCCGAAACTTT
>JANPIF010000063.1:0-2428 GCA_031424845.1 Ferruginibacter sp. | reverse complement strand
GAACCAATGGTAAACATTTTTGCATTATCTGGTCTTTTTATAATGCTTTGTCCGGGCACCGGTGGCAGGGATAATGTAAGTGCCTCCAACCCTCTAACTGTTCGTGTACCAGAAGCATACAGGTTTGTAAAAAACATACTTTTGTCCACAAGCGAATCAAGGTATGGAGTAATGTTTTGATTGTTGCCAAAATGCTTCATAAAATCGCCACTCAAACTTTCAATACTTATTAAAACAACATTTAATTTTTTCTCTTCTTTTTTGCTAATTATATTTCTTTCAACATTAAAAATATTATTGCTCATAAAAGTGCTGTTACTGTCTTTTAATTGTGCTCTTATAATTTTAAACGCTTCTTCATTGGGAATAGTCTTGTAGAATTTATAAAAATCAAGGTCATTGTTTTTAAAAGCTACGGCAAACTGATAAATGCCATTTGCAGCAAGCTCATTTGCATATTCATTTTTACTGAAATGATGCCATTTCTCGGGTACGGCAAAATACAATGCTATGGTGATAAAGAGTATTGATAAGGCTTTCCAACTACGGGTTATAATACTTTCACAAATATGTACCCAATTAAATAATTGTTTTCTTACCAAAAACAGTATAGAACCAGCAACTATAACAATAGCTATAATTATGAAATTGATTGGATAAGATTCTTGTATATTCCCAATAACTTCATTTGTATAAATTAGGTAATCTACCGCTATAAAATTAAACCTTGTTGAAAATTCTTCCCAAAAAAACCATTCACTGATTGCATTGAAAATGATAGCTATGAATGCAATAAGAAGCATTATGTTCATCAACACTATCCGTAATCTTTCTTTGCTTTTTTGAATAACCAAAGCCATTACTACATATATTAAAAATCGAAGTATTACATACCCTGTAAAAAGCTGAAAAACCAGAAGATTAAATTCTTTAGGAACGATATTACTGAATAGTAGCAATCCAACAAATACCATAAAAACACCAATAACATAAGGAATCACTTTTGTTCTGTAAATGAAATCATTTTGCAGCCAAACGTATAATACAAAAGGTAGGGCTACAAAAAACGCTATAACGATATCATACAATAATCCAACAAAAAGAGATAAAGGATATTGCCAAAAATCCATTTGAGCAATAGAACCTGAGCGAATCATTAATGCAACTCTTAATAAAAAAGATATAACAACGAAAAACCCAAATATTAAGAGGGCAGGGAAGAATTTTTTTCCTGGAGTTTTGATAGTTTTTTTTTTAATTAAATATGGCAGGAAGCTTGCTTTAAAACAAAAAACCGTCTGTAAATACAAACGGTAAATATAATATTAATTAATTATTAATTTTTAAACTAAGTTTTCTCCTTTTTCCTCCATCCATTTATTTCTTCCCCAATTTTTAATCACATGCTTTTCACTATGATAAGATGAACGAACCAGCGGTCCACTTTCAACGTAGTCTAATCCAAGCTGGTAGCCTATTTCTCTATATTCTGCAAATTCATCTGGATGAATAAATCTTTCAACCGGTAAATGTTTTTTTGTAGGCTGTAAATACTGGCCGATGGTAACAACATCGACCCCACTATTATTTAAATCTTTTAATGTTTGTATAACTTCTTCTTTAGCCTCACCTAAACCAAGCATGATACCACTTTTTGTACGCATGCCACCTTCTTTTAAAATCTTTAAAGTTTCCATGCTTTGCCAGTATTTTGCCTGTACTCTCACTTGTTTTGTAAGCCTTTCTGTGGTTTCAATGTTGTGGCTTACCACATGCGGCGCAGCATTTATAATTCTTTGTATGTTGTGTTTTTCTGCTTTAAAATCCGGTATCAATGTTTCTAATGTAGTATCAGGGTTCAATGCATACACTGCTTTAATGGTATTTTCCCATATTATACTTCCACCATCTTTTAATTCATCTCTATCTACAGAAGTAATTACAGCATGTTTCACTTTCATTAAATGTATGGCTTCTGCTACCCTTTGTGGCTCATCCCAATCTACCGCATCTGGCCTGCCGGTAGCCACTGCACAAAAACCACAACTACGTGTACATATATTACCGAGTATCATAAACGTGGCAGTACCAGCACCCCAACATTCACCCATGTTTGGGCAGTTTCCGCTCTCGCAGATGGTGTGAAGTTTATGTGTATCTACTAACCCACGTACATGTTTATATTCCTCTCCAATGGGGAGTTTTACACGAAGCCAATCCGGCTTTTTTACTCTTACTTCATCATTTAAAATAGTAGATTCCATCTATAAAAAATTCATTTAATATTGAATTACAAAGATACACTTCCAATGGATTCTACTTTCTTTTCCCAAAGATTAAGGTTACGTAAGCAGAAAAAACAATTTGTTTTCTTTGCTAAAAACCATTTGTGGAATGCCCTTGGTGTAAAATTCTGTTATCAGTCCAA
>JANPIF010000062.1:0-1615 GCA_031424845.1 Ferruginibacter sp. | reverse complement strand
GAAATTATTAAAATAGGACAAGGTGCTGCGGAACCAATTGATGTAACAGGTTACTCTGTGGCTGATGCTGTAAAAATAATTAGAGGTTCAGAAAAAGGAACAGAAGTACGGTTAACTATACGCAGAGTAGATGGTAGTACAAAAGTTGTTTCTTTATTAAGGGATGAAATAAATATTGATGAAACATTTGCAAGGTCAGTAATCATAAATAGTGATCATAAAATAGGATACATTTATTTACCTGAATTTTATGCAGATTTTAGTGACCCTCGTAAACCTAGATGTGCTGCGGATGTAGCAAAAGAAATTGAAAAACTTAAACAGGAAAATGTAGACGGTATTGTATTAGACTTAAGAAACAATGGTGGTGGTTCGTTGTACGATGTGGTACAAATGGCTGGATTGTTCATAGAAGATGGACCAATTGTACAGGTGAAAAGCAGGGATGATAAAGCTAGTATTTTAAGAGATAGAGATAAAACTATTCAATATACCGGTCCTTTTGCAGTAATGGTAGATGAAACGAGTGCATCGGCATCTGAAATATTTGCAGCTGCTATACAGGATTATAAAAGAGGTATTGTAATAGGCAGCACAAGCAGCTATGGTAAAGGAACAGTTCAAAGAACAATACCTTTAAACCCTGAAAGTGAAAACAGATTGATTGCGCCAAATAAAACAGAAGACCTTGGTTCATTGAAATTGACCCTTCAAAAATTTTATCGTATTAATGGTGGTGCTACTCAACTAAAAGGTGTAACACCGGATGTTGTATTGCCTGATAGATTAGAATATTTAAAGTTTAGAGAAAAAGATAACCAATATGCATTGAAGTGGGATGAAATTGCAAAGGCAGATTACAAACCTTGGATTGGATATGAAAATTTAGATGCAGTAATATCTGCAGCAAATAATGAAACTGCAACTAGTCCTAATTTTAATAAGATAAAAGCTAATGTAAAAATATTGGAGCAAAACTCAAATAAACCTTTCAGCCTCAATCTAAAACAGTTTGAAGAAGACAAAAAAATGCTTAAAGCAGTGTACAAGCAATTAGAAGAAGCTTATAAATTGCCCAAAGCAATGAATGTAAAAAACATTGTAGCTGATACCACGGAAATAAATAAAACCAAAGAAAAAACAGACCGTAATAAGCAATTTGTAAAGAGAGTAGGGGAAGATATTTACATTGACGAATCTGTAAAGATTTTAAATAAAATGATTGTGAATGATAAAGTAGCGAGAAGAAATTAAGACAGTTTTGTTTTTAGTAAAAGCCGCTTACCAACAATGGAAGCGGCTTTTACTTTATGCAACGTTTTATTAACTCAACTCCTTCTTCCAAATAATAAACTACCAATTCTTATCATATTACTGCCACATGCTATTGCCAGTTCATAATCATCGCTCATGCCCATGCTGAGCGTATTTAAAACAATTGCTTTTTCTTTTTCAAAATTATTGTAAAGCTTTTTTAGCTGCTCAAATTCTTTTTTCACTTGCGTTTTATCATCCGTAAATGTAGCCATACCCATAAGTCCAATAATATTTACATTGTGGTATATGCTCACATCTAAAGCCATTAACTCGCCCTCATCAAAACCAAATTTTGTTT
>JANPIF010000061.1:0-2941 GCA_031424845.1 Ferruginibacter sp. | reverse complement strand
GATGCCGGTAAAACATGGAAATGCATGGGCTTGGAAAAAACAAGAAATATTCATAGAGTTATTATTGACCCCACAAACCCTAATGTAGTCTATGCAGGAGCTATTGGAAATCCTTATGGCATACACAATGAAAGGGGCGTATATAAAACAACAGATGGTGGAGAAACATGGAACAAAATTTTATATACGAATGACACAAGCGGTGTAGCAGACATGGTGATGGATTCTAAAAATCCCAATAAAATATTTGCAGCCATGTGGCAACATTCACGCAGCCCATGGAGTTTGAGCAGTGGCGGAAAAGGTAGTGGATTGTATGTAACACTGGATGCAGGAAAAAGCTGGAAAAAATTAAATGGTGAAGGTGGTTTGCCTACCGGAGATTATGGTCGTATTGGAATTACAATGTGCTATGATATGCCTAACAGAATTTATGCTTTAATAGAAAGTACAAAAAGTGCTTTATACAGAAGTGATGATGGTGGCAGCAAATGGGAAAAAGTAAATGAAGACCCTGCATACACTGCCAACAGAAGTTTTTATTTTCAGGATATTTTTGCTGACCCAAAAAATGAAAACCGCTTATGGTTGATAAACCAAATAGTAAGCATGAGTGAAGACGGCGGTAAAACATTTAAGACTGTTATTCCCTACAACGGCATCCACCCCGACCATCATGCTTTTTGGATAAACCCTTTAGATCCTAATTATATTATTGATGGAAACGATGGGGGCATCGGTATTACAAGAGATAAAGGAAAGACCTGGCAGTTTGATGAAAAAATACCTGTCGGTCAGTTTTACCATATTAATGTAGATAATGAAATGCCTTACAATGTAATGGGCGGCATGCAGGATAATGGAAGCTGGCGTGGTCCAGCATATACGTGGACAACCGCAGGATTGAAAAATTATTATTGGGAAAGTTTGTGGGGCGGAGATGGTTTTGATGTAATGCCTGATGCAGAAGATGCTAATTGGGTGTATGCCATGAGTCAGGGTGGAAATGTAGGAAGATACAATGTAATAACAGGAGAAAATTGGGATGTGAGACCACCAAGTGTTTCAAATACCATCAATAAAGATAGGCTTCGTTTTAACTGGAATGCAGCCATAGCGCAAGATGCGTTTGATAAAAAGACAATTTATTATGGTAGCCAGTTTGTTCACAAGAGTATTGATAAAGGTGCAAGCTGGACCACAATTAGTCCAGATCTTACAACCAATGATACCATAAAAACAAACCAAACTAAAAACGGCGGAATAAGTATTGATATAACGGGTGCAGAAAACCACTGTACAATTTTGGCCATAGAACCAAGTAAATTAAACAAAGATATTTTGTGGGTTACCACAGATGATGGCCAGGTACAACTTACAAGAGATGGTGGAAAAAACTGGACAAATGTTTCGGGAAAAATTACTGGTTTGGCAAAAGGAAGTTGGATACCACAGGTAAGAGCAAGCCGCTACAATGCAGGCGAAGCCTTTGTTGTGGCAAATGATTACCGCAGAGGAAATTTTGCTGCTACCATTTTTAGAACTACTGATTATGGAAATACGTGGACGAATATTTTACAAAACAAAAACACAAAAGGATATGCGCTTTGTGTATTGCAAGACCCTACAGAACCTAATTTAATATTTGTAGGTACGGAGCAAGGCTTGTGGATTAGCATGGACAATGCTGCAACATTTCAGCAATTTAAAAATGGTTACCCAAGTGTGAGTACTTATGATTTGGCTATACAGGAGAGAGAAGCAGATTTATGTATTGCCACTTTTGGCAGGGCTCTTTATGTATTAGATGATATTCGTTCTTTAAGAAAACTTGCTTCGCAAAAGGGAGTATTCAATAAAAAAATAATGGCATTTGATAACAATGATGCATACCAGGTAACTTATAAAAATGCGCCTGGTTATGAGTGGAGTACATGGGGCGTTTGGGATGCTGATAATAAAAGAAGAGGCGCTGCAATTAATTTCTATGTAAAAGCTTTACCAAAAACTACAGACACTATATCTGAAAAACAAACTGCTAATAATTTATCTGATACTGCCTCTGCAAAAAGTTCAAAAAGCAAGACAGATTCTGCAGTAATAAAAATTTACAATGAACAAAATGAATTGGTGAGAACCCTAAAAACTCCTTTAGATACCGGCTTTAATAAAAAATATTGGCGTATGGATGAAAAGGGAATAAGATATCCTGCATCTGCAAAACCAAAACCAGAGGCTGAGGAAATTGGTGGTGATGCAGTATTACCCGGCAGGTATAAAATTGTAGTTTCGGTGAAAAAAGAAAAAGATTCTTCATACATAAATGTAAAAGCAGATCCTCGAAAAACAGATAATACTGAAATTTTAAAAGCCCAAAAACAACTGGCTTCAAAACTTAAATTAACTGGAGAAAAACTTACGCAAGGCTCAGACCAGTTAACAGATGCAGAAGAAATTACTAAAAAGTATGAAGCACAATTAAAAGATATTGAAACACCTATTGCAGATAGTATTCGCAAACAAAGCAAAAAAATACAGGACGAAATAAAAACCATCAGAGAATTTATTTCCGGTAAAAAAGTTGAACGTCAGGGTTATGGAAAAGTACCGGAAGAAACTGTATTAACAGCTTATGAGGAGGCAATGGATAATATAAAAAGCAAAATGATAAAACCTTCAACACAGGAAGATTTGTTGGTAAAAAAGGCAGAAGATAAAATAACGCAAGCCGTTGCAAAAATCAATACATTCTTTTCAACAAAATGGAAACAATACCAAAGTTTAGTTGAGAATAATAAAGTGAATTTGTTTAAAGACTTTAAACAGTTGTAAGAAAAAAAACGATTAATAAACAAACAGCCTTCTCAATTTATTGTGAAGGCTGTTTGTTTTAAATACTTCTACCCGTTATAAGTTTACACCGCAAAGCTAGTTCCGCACC
>JANPIF010000060.1:0-13248 GCA_031424845.1 Ferruginibacter sp. | reverse complement strand
AAAAACCGTATGCAAACGGCCCTTCAAAATTGTAGGTACAGGTTTTTATACCGGCACCATCACCCCATTGCCAGTCCATTTCTGTAACTGTCCATCCTTGTTTTTCGCCATACATTCTAAACATACGGGCAAGCATTTCTGCCCAGTCCTGGCTTTCCGTTCCACCTGCACCACTGTTTATTTGTAGCATAGCAGGCAATTCGTCTTCGGGTTCGTTAAGGGTACTTTTAAACTCTGCCTCTTCCACTTTGTTCACTGCATCATCAAAAGCTTCTCTTACTTCTTCTTCGGTGGTATCTCCGGCTTTCCAAAACTCAAAAAGTACGGCAAAGTCTTCTACAGCCGTGTTTACGGCGTAAAACATATTTACCCAATATTCGTTTACTTTGGTTTCTTTTAAAATGGAAGTTGCCCTTGCATTATCATCCCAAAAGCCGGGCGAAAGGGAAAGTTGTTTATCGTTTGCAATCTTTGATTCTCGGTTTTCTACGTCAAAGAAATCTCCTCAAAACCATTGTACGGTCTCGAAGAGCCTTTATTTGTTCTATTGTCATGCCGCAAAAATAATGGATAATTTTTAAGTCCCATCATCTCCAAGTCTCTTCTTCTTTGAAGAACGGTTGGAATACCGTTTTTTATGTACATTGCCACACCTAAAATAACAATATGATTTTTAGAAGCAAAGCGCCTTTGCGCATTGGCCTTGCCGGTGGCGGTACAGATGTGAGCCCGTATGCTGATATGTTTGGCGGCGCCATTTTAAATGCCACTATTTCATTATTTGCTCATGCCTCCATCGAAATATTAAATGAAAAAATAATAATTGTTGAAGCACCTGACAGAAACGAAAAAGAGCAGTACGATTTTGCAAAAAACCTACCCTTAAACGGCACCTTAGATTTATTAAAAGGCGTTTACAACCGCATACAAAAAGATTACCCATTCCCTGAACAGGGTTTCAGGCTCACAACGTTTGTAGATGCGCCTGCCGGTTCAGGTCTTGGCACGTCGTCAACACTTGTTGTGGCTATTTTGGGTGCGTTTGTAGAAATGCTAAAACTGCCGCTCGGAGATTATGATATTGCACATTATGCTTTTGATATTGAACGGAACGATTTGCAGCTTTCAGGTGGCCGGCAAGACCAGTATGCTGCAACTTTTGGTGGCGTAAATTTTATGGAATTTTATAAAGATGATAAAGTGATTGTAAATCCATTACGCATTCGCCCGCAATACATGCATGAGCTGGAAAACAATTTGTTGCTATATTTTACCGCCACATCAAGAGAGAGTGCCACCATTATAAACGAACAGGTAAAGAATGTAAAAGGCAACAACGAAAAAAGCATTGATGCCATGCACAATTTAAAAGAGCAGGCACAATTAATGAAAGAAGCCCTGCTGCGTGGTAAGGTAAATGATATAGGAGCCATACTCGATTATGGCTTTGCACAAAAAAGAAACATGGCTGCAAATATCAGCAACAGCAACATCGAAGCTATTTATGATGCCGCAAAAAACGCAGGCGCAGCAGGTGGAAAAATAAGTGGCGCAGGTGGCGGTGGCTTTATGATATTTTATTGCCCGGGTAATAGCAGATACGCTGTAAAAGATGCTTTGGAGCAATTTGGCGGAGAAATAAAAAAATATTCCTTTACGAAATACGGACTTACAAGTTGGACAGCCCAGTAGGTTTTGGGACGGTGAAAATTGGAACTATTTTTAGCATTTGTTCGGGCTATCCGTTGCAATCTTTTTGTGCCGCCAAGCGGAGCTCAAAAAGGATTTACACTTCTATCCCGCCGCTCATCAACAGTAAATCTTTTTTCAACTTTTATTAACTGGTATGGGGCATTTAACAATAGTCATTCACAAACATTAAATTTGCCCCACAAATATTTTAAATGAAACAAACAATCCGTTCCATCATACAGGCTTCTATAGATACCAAGCTTTCCATTTTGGCAGATGAAAAAATGATTGACAGTATTCATCAATCAGTAGAAGTAATTACAACAGCATTTAAAAACGGCAACAAAATATTATTTTGTGGCAATGGCGGGAGCGCTGCAGATGCACAACATTTAGCAGCAGAATTTAGCGGTCGTTTTTATAAAGATAGAGATGCGCTTCCCGCCGAAGCGCTTCACGTAAATACTTCTTATCTGACTGCGGTGGCAAACGATTACAGTTTTGATGTAGTTTACTCCCGCATGATAAATGGCATTGGAAAAACCGGCGATGTATTGGTTGGTCTATGCACATCTGGCAACAGCATAAATATTTTAAAAGCCATAGAGACCGCCAAAGAAAAAGGCATGACCACCATAGGTTTCACAGGTGAAACTGGCGGTAAAATGAAAGATGAATGTGATATACTATTAAATGTACCATCGACAGATACGCCCCGCATTCAGGAAAGTCATATACTTATTGGCCACATTATTTGCCAATTGGTGGAGGAACAATATTTTATTTGATTAATTAAAATAAATTTTCCCTTTTATTGGAGTGTCAGGCTGAGCTTGTCGAAGCCGATATGCTGTATTGAACCCGCCTTCGACAGGCACAGGCTGACAGTAAAATAATTTGAAAGTTAACAATTTGCATTAGATATCATTACTAGATTGTCGAAACCCAAGCTATAAATAAATTGAACTTCGACAGACTCAATATTGTAATTTAAGATAAAGAATTTGAGATTGCTTTTCAATAATAAAACAGGTGTTTAAAATTTTATCCATGCAAATAAAAGAATGCGTCATACTTGCGGGCGGCCTTGGTACACGTTTGCGCAGCGAAGTGGCTGACTTACCCAAATGCATGGCACCCGTAGCCGGAAAACCTTTCATACATTGGGTTCTAACATATTTGCAATTACAAAAAGCTACGTCTTTTGTATTGTCACTTGGCTATATGCACGAAGTGATTGAGGAATATATCGGTGAATATTTCCCTGATTTATCTGTACAGTTTTCGGTAGAAAAAGAACCGCTCGGCACAGGTGGTGCTATACATTTGGCCATGCAACACTGTCAAGAAGAACATATTTTGGTGGTGAATGGAGATACATTGTTTGAAACAAATAATGAAAAATTACTGGCACAACATCTGGTAAAAAAGAGCGACTGCACCCTTGCTTTAAAACCAATGGAAAATTTTGACAGGTACGGTGTCGTAAAAATTGATTCCCATAACGGCATCATTTCTTTTGAAGAAAAAAAATACCAACAGACCGGTCTAATAAATGGTGGTGTATACCTAATAAACAAGTCGAGCTTCAATAATATCATTTTCCCGGAAAAATTTTCTTTTGAAAAAGATTTTCTGGAGAAATATGTAAATGCGCTAACAATGGTTGGTGTAGAAGATAATGGCTATTTTATTGACATAGGAATACCAGAAGATTTTAAAAAAGCCAATGCAGAAATAAACGAAAAATACAATGCTTGATATTAATGTTATTGATAAAGAATGGACCTTATTTTTGGATAGAGATGGTGTGATAAACCATGAAAAAGCAAACGATTATATTCACACCTGGAGTGAGTTTACATTCTATGATGGCGTGCTGGAAGCAATGGCCATCTTTGCAAAAAAATTTAAACACATTGTCGTAGTTACCAACCAAAGAGGCATTGGCAAAGGGGTAACCAAAGAGGAAGATCTTTTATTTCTTCACAAAAAAATGAAGGCCACTGTAGAAGAAAATGGCGGAAGAATTGATGCAATTTATTATTGTAAAGATTTTGATTTAAATAGTCTTTGCCGCAAACCAAATACAGGTATGGGGTTACAGGCCGTAAAAGACATTCCAACAATCAATTTAACAAAAGCCCTGATGATAGGCAATACGTTCAGTGATATGCAGTTTGGTAAAAACATGGGCATTCAAACTATTTTTTTGCCCACTACTCGGCCTGAGGTTGACTTGAAAAATGGAACCATAGATGCAGTTTATCCATCATTAATTTCATTTGCCAGAGAACTATTATAAGTTTTCGTTAAAGAATACTTTATTGCTCCATTCAACATCAGCAGTAGTATATGATTTAATATATTTATACAATGAAATTATTAGGTATCCTGTTATTAGTTGTTTTTGTAACCACTACATCTATTGCACAACGCATTTCTTTCACAGATAATAAATTTCTTCTTGCAAAAGAAGACTCTCTTAAAACGGTAGCATTAAAAATTGTACAAGGCAGAAATGCAGCTGACCGATTTTTTGCAGACAGCGCATTCACGAGAATATTTGTTAGAGCCTTACGCACTAAAAATTCATTCTATTATCCATTTGATTCTATTATAAATATTTCAAAATTATATGCGCCAGATAGTTCATTTAAAATATTTACTTGGCAACTAATGATCAATGAAAATACGATCAGGCAACATGGCGCAATACAAATGAAAACGGATGATGGGTCTTTTAAAGTTTTTCCATTGATTGATAAATCGGATGTTACAATAAACCAAACAGATACCATTGCAGATAACAAAGGTTGGATGGGTGCTGTGTATTATAAAATTATACAAAAAAAATACAACGATCGTAACTTCTATACCCTTTTAGGTTTTGATGAAAACAATATTAAAAGCGATAAAAAAATTATGGATGTGTTGGAATTTGTAAATGGACAACCAGTATTTGGTAATAAAATTTTTGTTATTGAAAACAGTAATAATTATCAAAAGCAAATGGCACGTTATATTTTAGAATATAAAAAAGAAGCTGCTGCAAGGTTAACTTTTGATGAAGAGAAAGAAGCTGTTGTATTTGATGAATTAACATCAGAAAGTAATACCCCAAATAAAAAATGGACCTTAGTACCTGATGGTGAATACCAGGGTTTTTTATGGAAAAATGGAAAGTGGGTTTTAACTACCAATTTATTTGATGGCGCACCTCCTAAAAAATACAGTGCAGAAAAAACAATACGGGATGCAAAAGGAACCATTGATGAAACTAAAGTAAAAGGTGGCGAAAAAGAAATTAATAATAATCCACCCAATTAATTGTGGTGTATATTTTGAGTGATTAATGAAAAAATAAAAATGACAGAAAATAATATAGAAATAGCTACACTAGGGAATGGATGTTTTTGGTGTACAGAAGCAGTTTTTCAATTAGTAAAAGGGGTGGTAAAAGTTGAAAGCGGTTACAGTGGTGGTGATACTCAAAATCCAACCTACAAAGATATTTGCACAGGTACCACCAACCATGCAGAATGTTTAAATGTTTATTTTGATACAACCATTGTTTCTTTTGAAGATATTTTAAAAGTATTTTGGGAATCGCATGATCCTACAACCCCTAACAGGCAAGGCAATGATGTGGGTACCCAATACAGAAGTATTATTTTTTACCACAACGACAAACAAAAGGAAACTGCCGAAGCTTTTAAGGAGCAACTAAATAAATCCGGTACATTTAAAAATGCGATCGTTACCTTAATTGAACCATTTACAAAATTTTATAAAGCAGAAGATTATCATCAAAACTATTACAACAATAATAAATCTGCTTCTTATTGCCAGTTTGTGGTAAGACCCAAAGTAGAAAAATATTTAAAAAATTTGATATGATAAAAAAAGATCCGTATTTTTATATTCAATCTATACCAATTCATCTTTCCTATATTTAAAACCTACTCCATTATTTGTTAAACTGTAATTACCATCATTTTAAAATTATGCTTTCTTTAAAACATATTTTAAGAGGATAAATTACGTTGCTATTGTTAGAATATTAATTATCCAGTATCTATTTAAAGATTTATTTCCTTTTAGCCTGTGAGCCTTTTTACAATTAAAACATAAAAAGATGCTTACTTTTTTACAAAATAAAATCCTTTTATCGGGTTTATTATTGCTTGTAGCTATTACGTCTACGGCACAATTTATACGACCATATTCTCAGGTATTTTCCCAAAATTTAAAGGGTGGAACAGCTATATTTGGGAATACCAGTATGCAAATTATTAGTAACTCCGTGGCAGATTCTTTAAAAATGAATCACTCTGGCAATGCAGAAAATGGAGTTGGTGGTATTGGATTTAGTCAGTATGGAAACGATGGTGAAAATATGCAGCCCGTAATTACAGATATGCAGTTACCTGTACTCAATGTTTTTTCACAAAGTTCTACCTGGAGTTATAATAATCCTAATAGTGACCAGGGTACTGCATGGAGAACATTAGCAAATCCAACTGTAAATTGGGTGAGCGCTACAGGCAGTTTTGGTTATGGAAATACAGAAACTGTAACCATTCCCCCTGCCGTTACAAATTATTTTTTAAAAACAGTAAATGTAGCTACACCTGGTTTATACAGCACTTTCGATTTTAGTTTGACTTACAATGACGGCGCCGTTATTTATGTAAACGGTGTAGAAGTACAAAGAGTTAACATGCCTGCCGGAGTAATAAATTACAATACACTTTCTTCCAGTGCTGTTACATTTTACAACCAACAATTTTCTATTCCATCTTCTTTTTTTACGTCAGGTAATAATGTTATAGCGGTAGAAATACATCAATACACTCCAACGAGCACAGATTGTTTATTTGACATGAGTTTGTATGCTACACCCAATTATGTAAGTAACTCTTCTAGTGCAGATTTACTTTTACCTACAGGCACAAATACCATCAAATTTGCACGGCTTTATTGGGGAGGAAGAATAGCAAATGCATATATCAGTGCTTATCCTGATACACTTCGGAAAATCAAGATAAGAAAAGGTAGTTCCGGTGTGTATTCAAATGTTTTTGCAGCTTCTACTAGTGTTGATCAATATTCAATAACGGGTACAGGCGCTTCTGCATATCAATCTTATGTAGATATTACTTCCTTTATCCAATCTAATGGCACCGGCACTTATTCAATAGCCAATATTCCTTCTGATGCAGGATCTATAGGATCAGGTGGGAATTATGCAGGATGGTGCATTATTGTAGCATATGAAAATCTTTCTATCCCCTACAACAGTGTTCGTATTTATGATGGCTTCTCTAATGTTTATTCTACCGGATCAACTACTGTAAGCGAAACTGTTACTTTAACGGGTTTGAATGTTCCGAATAATCCGCTTGCTTTAGGAGATGCCATAATGAGTACAATGGTTTGGGAAGGAGATGCAAATTTATCTTCCTCCAGTACAAACCCTGCGGGAGATTATGTAAAAATAAATGGTACTACTGTTAGTAATGCTGTAAACCCTGTAACAAATTTTTGGAATGGAACTATTTCAAAAAATGGTGCTTTTGTTCACACTAAAAACCCTGACTTTACAAACCAAATGGGAATAGATATTGATGAAATGGAAGTTGGAACCGGATATGGAATACTACCAAATGCAACAACTGTTGATGTTGAATTTGGAACAGAAGCTGATAGATATTTTCCTAGTGTATTTGGTTTTGCAATACGGATGAAAAGCCCTGTTATTACCTTAAACAAATCAGTAACCGACGCAACAGGTGATGGTTTTTTACAAAGCAATGAAGAATTAACTTATACTCTATCTGGCAGCAATGTAGGGCCGGGATCTGCTTACAATACAGTTGTAATAGATTCGCTTCCTGTTAATGTTAGTTATGTACCCAATTCACTTGTCATTGTAAATGCACCAGCCGTTACGGGGCCAATTTCACAAACGGATGCAGGAGGTGATGATTTTGCATTTAAAGGAATAAATGGTACTAGAAATTATGTAAAATTCTTTTTAGGTGCAGGGGCTACATCTACAACTGGTGGCACCATTGATGTAAATGAAACATACAATGTAAAATTTAAAGTAAAAGTTGGAGTTATACCTGGAAGTGTAAGCAATACTGCAAGAATAACGTCAACTTCGCAAGCAGGTGATGTGTTTACAGATGATGGAACGGCAATAATGAGCCCAGCCGGTGGGCCTACACCCGTAAAACTGATCTCATTTACTGCTGTGCTTAAAAACAATGATGGGGTTTTAAACTGGAGTACAGAAATAGAAATAAACAATGATCATTTTGAAATAGAGAGAAGTGAGGATGCTGTAAATTTTGAAAATAGAGGTATTGTAAATGGTAATGGTTCTACTAATATTACCCAATATTATAACTATATAGATAATATCAACACTAATAGTTCTATAATATACTACCGTTTAAAAAGTGTAGATACTGATGGAAAAAGTACTTACTCAAAAATCATTGCATTAAGGTTGAAAGGAGCAATGAATGATAACCTTAGTGTTTACCCTAATCCATTTGAGAGTAATTTAAAAATTAATTTAAGTGTTCCATTTGACGTAATGGTTCAATGCCGTATAATTTCTTTTGATGGCAAAGAAGTATTGAGCAGAAAAATAGCGATGCAGAAGGGAGATAATATAGTAATATTAAAAGATTTAGAAAAAATTGCATCGGGTAATTATATTATGGAAATAAATACCGGTAGCGAAAAATTTATTAAAAAGATAGTTAGAAAATAATTTGTGGGGTTTTTAAAAGGAAAGCGACATATTTTATGTCGCTTTTTTTATGAAAGCAAATCAATTAAATAATTTAAACACATCTGTTTTTTTTCTTCGGGAAATGGGAACACATACATCATTGGTAAGCCATAAAACACCTTCATTGTCTATTTTTTTTACATGAAGTTCATTTACTAAAAAAGATTTATGTACCCTCACAAAATTATGCTCTGTTAAAATATCATCATACTCTTTTAATGTTTTAGAAACCAGTAAATGCTTTCTATCATCAAAATAAAGTTTGGTGTAATTGTTTTGCCCTTCAAGACAAATAATATTTTTTGGTTCAAAAAGAAAAACCCCTTCCTTTACTGATACAGCCAATTTAAAATGAGCAGGATTTTTTTGTTGAATATTTTCTATTAAATTTTTAAACAGCGGTTTGTTGGTTGTTTGAAAATCATTTTTTATTATATGCCTGTTAATGGCATTTTTTAAATCAACAATATCTATTGGTTTTAATAAATAATCCAACGCACTAAACCGTATTGCTTTTATGGCATATTTATCAAAAGCTGTAGTAAAAATTACATCAAAATTCCAATCAGCGGCACTGTTTAAAAAATCGAACCCATTCATACCTGGCATTTCAATATCCAGCATAACAAGCCCGGGCTTAAATTCTGTCATCATTTCCAGAGCAGCTTCCGGACTACTACAGTAGATAATTTCTTTTTCTACAGGTATGTGCTTTTCTACCAACACTTTTAAAATATTACCTGCGGCGGCTTCATCATCTACAATTAAAATTTTAAGCATACCATGTACTTTTAATGAATATTAATTGGCAAATAAATAATTACTTTAGTCCCTGAAGATTCACCATTTTCATTTAACTTATCCACTATTTCTGTTGTGGCAAGATTAGGAAATTGTTGGTTTAATAAAACAATCCGTTGTTGTGCCAGTGCAGTACCTTTCGATTCAAATTGCTCTGCTCCGAGTTTCTGGCTTTTTATTTCGGCTGACTTTTCTCTTCCAACTCCATTGTCATCAATTTCAATTTGTAATTGTTGGCTGTTCTCTTTAATGGTAATTAATAAATTTTTATTTCCCTTTTTATGACGTAAGCCATGCCAGACAGCATTTTCTACATACGGTTGCATAAGTAAGGAAGGAACTTGTATTATTTCTGTTTCTACACTTTCATCAATAATTATCTCGTAGTTAAATGACTGTTTAAAACGAAGCGCTTCCAATGATAAATACAGTTGAATCATTTCCAACTCTGCACTTAATGTTATAAAATTCTTTTCTGAATTATTCAGTACCATCCGCAACAATTTTGAAAAACTGGATAAATATTTATATCCTTCTTCTGTATTTTCTGTAATAATTAATTCCTGTATAGCATTAAGACTGTTAAATATAAAATGTGGGTTCATTTGTGCACGCAGTGCTTTTGCTTCCAGTTCAGTGATTTGTTGTTTTATAGCTGCCCGTCTTTTTAAATTCCCAATTCTACTTTTATAGCCTATATAAATAACAAAGGAGAGAAATAATATGGAAAAAATTATAAACCATGGTTTTTGCCAGAAGGGATATTTCACTTTTATATCAATGATATTACTGCTAGCTATCCAATCTCTACCATTGTAAGATGCTTTTACTGCAAAAGAATATTTACCAGATTGTAAATTGTAAATAATATTCCTATTAAGTGTTGGGTTGCTCCAGCCTGTATCTATGCCAGTCATTTTGTAACTAAATAAAATTTTTTGGTTACTTAATAAATCTGAAGTACTAATTGAAAAATTCACTTTCCCTTCTTTATATTCAAAAAATAATTTTTCATTATTACCTGTAGGAATAAAATCTTTACCATCTTTTGTATGATGAATAAATAATTTTAAGGGAATCGTATATTCTTTAATTTCTTTGGGGTTTACAATTACAATTCCTTGTTTGTTTCCAAAAAATAGCCTGCCGTCACTTCCTTTAATGGAACTACCAATGGTGTAGCTTAAAACATTTAAGCCATTATGCTCATCAAAATAAGAAAATGCATTATTGTAAGGATTGTATTTTGTAATGTTGGTATTATTGGTAAACCAAACTTTTCCATTATCATCTACTAATAAATTTTCAATTCTCGTACTTACAAGTCCATTGCTTTTATCAAAACTGGTTAATTTACCTGCTGGAGATAAAACACTCAAGCCATTGTAACCGCCTATATAAATATTATTAAGTTTATCTTTTTGTATCGAATATACCCTATCGCTAGCAAGTCCATCCCTGGTATTAAATTCCTTTAAGGTTTTAGTTTTAAAATTGTAACAATATGCACCCCCATTGGGCGATACCGCAATCCACACTTCATTGCCATTTGGTAAAATATCTATTATGCGCTTATGAGCTAATTTTTGTAAGGGTATATCATTTGCAAATGTATCTACAGCATAGGTATTAGGATTTATTTTGAACAAACCTTTATCTGCACCAATTAACATACTCCCGTCATCAAGTCTTTTTATTACACGAATACTAATTACTGGTAGGTTATGGGAGGTATCCAGCTTTTTAAAAAATTTGCCCCTGGCATTATAAATACTAATTCCCTCACCTGCGTAACCTACCCAAATATTTCCATCATACGTTTTCTCCAGCGTTATAGGCATTGGATAATTTGATGTTTCAGAAAATTCTTTTCGAAGATCTCTTATGATTGTTGTTTGCTTAGTAGATAAATCAGTACTTAAAAGATGTTCAGTAGTAGTGATCCATATTTTTTTATTTTCTATTTCTAAAATATCGGTCACATCCTCATCTATAATTTTTGAACTACCAGAACTGAAATAGGGTATAACATCAATCATTGAATAATTTATATTGGTAAGGCTCAATCCTTTGTTGGAAGAAATGCAAATATTTCCATTTTTATCCACCGATATCCATCTTGGTGAATTGTTGGAGATGGTATTATCATCCAAAGGATAATGCATGTAGTTTTGAAAACTATTTGTTGCAGGGTTAAACTTGAGTAACCCATTTCCAACTGTAGAAATGTATATATTATTATTGCTTGCTAATTGCATGTGAAAAGCTCCTGCCTTTATAATTTCATTTTGTTCATTTTTTATTTTGCTGTAAGACTGTAATACTTTTCCTGTAACAATAGAAACCCTTTGCAAATTCCAATCTCTATTTGTAGAGCAAAGTATTTCCGTATTATTAATAAATGCAGCAGCAAAAACATTGTTCAATTTATGTTCCAGTAAAATTTTTTTTTGTTTAAAATCCAATACCATAATTTTTTCTCCTCCTGCTACAATAAGTGCAGTATCATGGTTTAAAAAACTTATAGCTCTGGTATTTTTTTTATTAAAGATTTTATTAAAGAATTCATATTTTGTCCATGTATTTGTATTTTCTCCCAATATGAATGCACCTGCTGTTGTGGCTGCAACAATTCCAACTCCGGGTGCTTCAAAGCAAATATTTACATTCAATTTTTTTATGCTGTCGTTTATAGAAATTGTATGCATTCTTCTATTCTCATCAAGCATTATTAAACCTACATTAGTACAGATCCAAATTCTGTTTTTACTGTCACAAAACAAATAACCAATTTCATTGGCTAACAATTGTGGGTGTGTCTCTTTAAAATATTGTGTTACGCTGTACCCATCAAATTTATTTAAGCCATCATTGCTGCCAACCCATAAAAATCCATTTTTATCAAAAGTGCTGCAAGCCAGTGTAAAAGAACTTAATCCATCTTTTACTGATAAATGTTGAAATGAATAGTGCTGCGCTTTAGCTGAAGGAAGTATGAATAACCAAAGCAAACTGCTTAAAAAAAAGCTGTATTTAAAATTAATGCTTGGCATACAATAAAATTAAACAAAGTTTTGCCATTAACTTATCCAATGCCTCTGTAAATAATACCATTACATAAATAGAGTAAAGCTTATTTACCTTTTTATAAATACCTACAACCATTTGCTGTATCACAAAACCTCTAAAGGATTTTTAAAAATAATTTTACTATTAAATACAGCTGATGATTCGCACAGAAATACTTGCTGAAAAAATAAGTGAAATAAAAAGTGAAATGAAAAATGTAGGGTTATGGAAAAAGCAAATACCATACTGGGTAAGTGAATTTACACAAAGTAACATAAAAACAAAACAAGATTTTGCGGAATGGTTGCAGTTTGTCTATTTACCAAATATGATGCAGCAAGAAGATAGAAGCAGTATGGGTGCTGAAAAATATATAGCACCACAAGCCATACGATTTTTTGAAACGGATGTGCAAAAAGGGAAATTATTACAGTTGTTAATTGAGCTGGATGGTTTGTTGTAAACTCAAATATTTAATTATTAAAAAACAAATAAAATGAAACAATTAATTACGATCATTTTTACATTGCTTAACTCACTTTTATTATATTCACAAAATGTAGGAATAGGAACAACCTCTCCCAACAGTAGTGCAGTATTAGATGTAAACAGTACCACAAAAGGTTTGCTTATACCTCGAATGAATACTAGCCAGCGTACCGCCATACCTGGAGCAGTAGCAGGTTTAATGGTGTACGACACTGATTTTAAAGAATACTATCACCATGATGGAACTAGTTGGAAAAAAGTATTGAACAACAATGTTTGGAATACATCTGCCACAAGAAACTGGGTGTATAACAACACGGACAGTGTTGGAATAGGCGCTACAAGCCCTGATGAAAAATTACATGTATTAAACGGTAAAATTTATG
>JANPIF010000059.1:0-37590 GCA_031424845.1 Ferruginibacter sp. | reverse complement strand
GTATTCCTTTAACTGCAGGGTTTCAAAGTAAGTTTTTTATGTTGATGGCTGCCGCAGAAGTAACAGGAAAATTTTGGTTGATTATAGTAGCTGTAATTTTTGCAGCCATTAGTGCATATTATTACTTTAGAGTTATACAGGCAATGTATTTTAAAGAAGCTGTTGAAAATAATATAGATGAAAATGAGGTGAGTACTTCTTTTAAAATTGTGCTTGTTATTGCGGCATTTTTAATTATTGCCATTGGTGTTTATCCTGAGTTTGTGGTGGGATGGATGTACCATTAATTTTAAATTCTCTTTTAAGCTTTTAAATAATTACGCCAACATCTAGAGAAACAGGAATGAAAATAAAATTTTCATTCCTGTTTTTGTATACATTACTCTCAACAAATTTGTTTACTCAAACCAATATACTGTTGCATCTATTTGGGATGGCTACTTACACATTGCTAGATTATATATTGGTCAAAATATAGCTAAAAAACCCGAGTGTTAATAATACTATTTTTATGATAGAACAATCTCGAAATAGACAATTGAGTGGAGATTACTTTACAAAGTTGCAGACATTTATCAGAACTTTATGTTACTTATTAATTATTTTATGCAGCATGAATAATGTAAAAAAATTAAGCCACTTGCTCGCCTCTACTAGCTTCCCATAAAGCAAACCATTCCTTCGTTTGTAATTGAATGGTGGTAGCCTTCATTAATTGTGAAATTTTTAATGGATCTGTTGTACCAAATACTGGTAAAATATTTGCAGGATGTTTCACAATCCATGCAAGTAAAATTGCCTCCTGAGCCACATCGTATTTTACTGATAATTTATTTGCTTCCATTTTAATTCGAGCATTTTGATCATTGTCAGTTTTAAAGAAATTACCAAGCGGCGACCAGCACATTGGAGTAATACTATTGCACTGCATATAATCTAAATCTCCATTTTGTAAGACTTCATTGTGTGTGAGGGAAAATTGTATCTGGTTATATTCAACTGGAATTTTTTGATGTGTATAGAAGTTGTTTGTGAAGGGCTGAAATTGGAAACTCCAAAAGAAATTATTTTACCATCTTTTTTAAGATTGTTTATAGCTTCTGCAATTTCATCTGCATGCATTAATGGACTGGGCCGGTGGAGTAATAATACATCAAGATAATCTGTGTGCAAATTTTTTAGAGATTGTTCAACAGAGTTAATGATGTATTCTTTAGAGTAGTCGTAATACTTAATGGCATTGTTTCTTGTACCTCCCAATAATTGAATACCGCATTTGGAAATAAATTGAACCTCTTCCCTCTTAATATTCGATTCTTTAAAAGCCACACCAAAAGCAGCTTCTGTTGTATAATCACCATAAATATCTGCATGATCAAAACTAGTTATGCCATTTTGTAAACAACACTCTAGTAAAGTTGCCATTTGATGGGTAGAATAATTTTTACCCCATACACCCCAACTCATTGTTCCTGCAATAATTGAAGAAAGAGAAATTTGATTCATTTTATATAAGGTTTAAGAAAGAAGATTTTTATGGTTATCAAAAACATCATTCAAGTAAAATGGAACGATTAAATTAAGCGGTTTTTTTGCTTGAAAATAAATCTTAGACAAAATAACCCTACGATTAAAAAAAATAATTGCGGGAGAATTGTTACCAAAGGAGGATTCTGATAATTTTCTAAAGACAGTCCATTCTTTTGCTTTAAAACCCAGATGTTAAACGAATCATTTGTTATACCAAAAGCAGCAGTAGTTAAATTAAAGGCGTAATGTATTCCTGTAGGCATGGCTATACCTTTTGCATAAATGGCAGATGCGCCAAAAATAATCCCACAAATACCCGGACCAAAAAAAGAGCTTGTTACCGACCATCCATTAGCTATATGATAAACCGCAAATAAAATAGAAATAATTATTATTGCCATCCTAAAATCAAGCTTATTTTTTAAAATCATTAATGGATAGGCTCTAAAACCAACTTCTTCCATTAGAGATAATAAAATAAGAGGAGATGTATATAAGAGAAATTTGAAAAGGTTACTATTTCCATTTAAAGAAATTGAAAAATCAGAAAAATATATAACGCACATGGTTACAAAGCCCATTAACACAACACCTATTAAAACTCCTACAAGAAACTTTTTAATGGTAGCTTTTTCAAACCTTAGACCAATTTCTGAAAATGATTTTTTATCCCAACGAAGGAAGATATAAGTGGTAAAAAATGCAACAGCAGTTCCTATTACACCATACGACAATCTATCAAACTTTGAAGAAATAAGAGATTTAGTAAATGAAAAAAGCACCAATAACAATGTAAAAACAATGCAAAATAGTATTGCTTTTAAAATGTATTTTAAACAAATGTTTGGTGTAGAAATGGCTGGCATAATTTATTTTTAGAAAAACTAATACAGGGCTTTATAAAATTTACATTTATAATCTATTTGAACTCTATTTTCGTTTCTATAATTGTTTCCCCATTTTTCAAACTCATTTTCAATAAGGTGTTACACTATCATTTCAAATAGATACCACGGGTTTCTTCTTTCTAAAAATAAAATATAATAAACTTCCAACAAAAGGTATAAACAGTACTATTATTACCCACATTAATTTATAAGGTGCCTCTGTATTTTTATTCGAAACAATATGAATAATGGCGATGACAGAAAAAAGAAAAAACAGTAATGTGATAACAGTCCAAAATATAAGTGCGGTGTTTGGCAAAAGTAAATCCATACAAATCTTGTTTTATTTATTGTATAATAATTTTTTCTGTTTGTTTTTTATCTCCTGCTATTATCATTAATTGATACATTCCTTTTGCGAATTTATTCACATCAATATTAATAGCTGCACTTGCATTGTTAGTGGCTTTATATACTACTTGCCCAATAGAATTTATCAGCATTATTTGAACAGGTTGTTGCGCAAACATTGCCAGTTGTATAAATGAATGTGCAGGGTTTGCCAATACATTAAATAGCCTTTCCGTTTTAGATGCCTTTATTGAAATAATTTCTGAATAAGAAATCTCCCCATCTACATCTATTACTTTTATTCTGTAAAAATTAATGGGCAATATTTTATCATCAATAAATAAATATTTTGCCCCATTATTTATATTTCCTTTTGGCAATATTTTACCACTTATTGCAGAAAAGATAATTCCATTATTACTTCTTTCTACCGTCATGTAAGCGGTATTAATTTCTGCCAACGTTTCAAAATCTATTTGATTATTGTTACCGATATTTTTACCTTTTATGGTTAAACCAGTTATAGGTAAAACAAGGCCGGGCGTAAGGTAGGCAACTGCATTACACATTAAATTATTTCTTACAGCTGCTACTGTTACGGCTTCTAGTGGAAAAGCAAAATACAAAGATTTATAAGTATCATTAACAGCAATTGCTGCGCCATCGGCTGTGCCGCCAACATAATTTAATGCTACAATTCCATTGGTAGCTGCGTTCACTCTATCAGGAAAGTCTACATCATAATATCCATTTGTACTGTTATCGAAAGTGCCATTCAGTCCGTTAGAAAATGCTACAGTTCCTGCAAAATCATAAGTAGTTGCATCATCACCCACGTACACAGCTTTCAAGTAATTATTAAAAAAATCTAGGTCCACATTTGCCGATGCTGCTCTTCCTAAGTCCCATCCAAGTTCTGCTCCGCTGATCATTAAATTTCCTCCTGCATTTAAATAGCTTTTTATCAATGTTATTTCCGCAGCATTTAAAGATCTGTCTACAGTAGATTCTTCGCCCGTAAACCAATCTACTGCGGTATAACTGGTCAACAACACTGCACCCGTTTCTACCGCCTCATTTACACAACCATCAAAAGCAATATTGCTATTGCAGTTTCCTAAACCCTGTGCATGTTCTATCATGTAATCGTACCTGTTCATTTTTTCTAATAACATTCTTCTTACAGTACCCAATGCAGGGCTTTCTACTCTTGCTAATAATGCGCTTCCATCCAATCTGTCAAAACCATCTACAATTAAATATGGAACAGCTGTACTTCCCGCCTGCGGTGTTTTAGCTGCCACTACACTTGTTGCAAAAGATTCTCCGCCGGCATTGGTAGCTGCTACTTTAAAATAATAAATAGTTTGTGCATTGCCATTAAATGTATAGGTAGTACCTGATGTTATTGGAATACCATCTTTAAAACTTTTACCATTACTGCTTACATATAATTTATAACCGGTAGCAGCATCACCATTAGCACCACCACTAGCCGGAGCTGTCCAACTGATTTGAATATTATTGCTGCCAATATTTTTTGCAATAATGTGAGTTGGTGTTTCCGGTAAAAAAACCAAAGGAATTCCATCTCTGTTATTGAAGAATTTTAAAATCCCTTTGTAAATAGCCCTTGCCGCTATTCTTCTAAATTCAGGATGTTTTAAATCTGTAGCATCTGCAGCAAGATCATGAAAAGCAAGTTCCACCAAGGTCCCCGGTATGGTCAGCAATTCTCTCAGCTCACCAAAGTTGGCAGTTTTTACTCCTCTGTCCGTCCATGCTGGTTTCCATGCAGCTCTTATATCTGCCACTACTTGGGCATGAATAAAATTTCTGAGATCCACACTACCGGGAGTAATAGTTGGCTGACTGGCGCCTGCACCATTGTATGAGTAAGTCTCTGTACCTGTACCGCCGCCTGCATTGGTATGCCATGCTACAAATACACTGTTGTTTATTTCTGTAGGCGTGCCTTTAGATAATTCGTATTCTGTATATTTCGGTCGCACCGTTACATCTTCAATGCATGGTGGATGCCCTTGAAATTTTGCATACATTCTTGCTGACTCTTCAAACCTTGCTCGTCCACTCGCAGGTTGTGCTGTATTCAAACAATCAAGCGAAGCGCCCACACCACCTCCAAACCTTACCGCATCTGCCACTATTGCCTCACCTGGTTCTAATGATTGATTGCTTAATGTTACTTTGTTTATTCCACCTGCAGTAAAATAAAACTGGCCCAGATAAACCCATGTTTCTCCATGTACTTCCTGATTAACTTTTACCATCGAGGTATCGCCTGAATGTATTATGGTAAACGATGCATCTGTAACCCTGTTAGCACCTGCTACGCACCTCACAGATACCCAATATAAACCGCTTGTTGTAATGGAAGGAGTAAATATTGCTGTTGCAGTTTCTAAAGTATTGGATGATGAAGTACGATAGCTGCCACCATAGCCGGCAACAGTTCCGTTTACCCAACTCCCGGTTTCAACATAGCCAGATGTAGGCACATCATTGTCAACTATAATCTCATTAGTATTTACATCTCTTTCTCTTACGCTCCACACATTTGCACCGGCATTATACAAGTAACCCATCAAATAATAATCTACACTTTCTGCAGTAGTAAAATCTTCTACAATTGCATTGGTAGTGCCCCTTTGCGTTACAAAACTGCTTCCTGTATTGTGCCAGCCATGGCCTGGACTAAGCCAAACTGTTTTGCCTGCTAATGCACCCACGGGCGTAGGAGAACCGGTGGTAGGGAAAACTTTTTGTACCACATTGTTATTGCTTTTTTTTACAGCTTTATATGGATCTGTATTTACCGGAGCTTTATATATTTCTCTGGCAGGATGATTGCTGAAATAATCAAGGGTTTTCCATTGATTGGTGATGGCCTCTTTCGCAAATAATAATAATTGCTTATCACTATTTGTGTTTGCGGTTAATGGCATTAAAAGCTCGGGCAGCATTTCAATATAATCTGCCGGCAAAGATGATTTGCTGTAAAGATTATTTGTGTTGAAAAAAATATGGATACTTGTAGATGTTACCGAAAAACTATCTGCCTGAAAAGTAAAATTGATTGTAGGTAAATGTTCGTTTTCCTTTTTCAATATATTGTTTACTTGTTTTGCCAAATCATTGGGTGGAGCCTGAGCTGATGAAAGATTTATGCTTGTAAAAAATAAAAAAAGAGTAGCGTATAAAATTCTTTTCATAAAACTGTTTTGTTATGCTTTAATGTAAAATACTAATTTCTTTCTGATATTTAAATAATGCAAATATTTTGAATATGTTATTTGGTAAGTAAATTTTAGAATTTTATTGGCTACGCTTTTAAAGATTTAAGTTGTCATTTTTGGCTGATTTTAGAAGCTGATTTTTTTATATTGACTGTGTTGAAAAATCCAATCATTGTGAGGAAGATGCTAAGCATTAAAGACAAACGATATCACATTTGTTTCTATTAAATTAACATTTGTTCTCATAGTAAGATTTATCAAGTCTGGTTTTTAAATGCTTATAAAATATTAAAAATTAATAGATAAGAAAATCGATTGAAAAAAATTAATAAAAAAAATCATTGATGGCTTGATTAAATTATTACATAATTTTCGTAATTTGTAATTAGCAAAATCCATTGAACATATCACTCAACTCTACACATCGCATGTCATTAAAACAAATAGACCACGGCACAGATGAATACCTGCAAATGGTAAACCTGCGGGACAATGTTTTGCGTCGCCCATTAGGTCTAACTTTTAGCCACGATGAATTAATAGGTGAAAAGAATGATATTTTTATTGTGTGTACAGAAGATGAAAATGTACTTGGCTGCTGTATTCTTACTGAAATAACGAAAGAAAAAATACGCTTAAGGCAAATGGCTGTGCCAGATAAATTACATGGCAAAGGTATTGGTGCCTCTATTATGCAATTTGCAGAAAATGTAGCAAGAGATAGAGGTTATAAAATAATTACCATGCACTCAAGAGATACTGCAATAGGTTTCTATGAAAAATTTGGGTACAAAGTAAAAGGTGAACAGTTTATAGAAGTTAATATTCCACATCATATAATGGAGAAGGCATTGTAATGAGAGTAACGGGTTATTGCTTACTCGTAGCGGGTTAACATTTTAAAAAAAAAATATTTTTATTTTTTCACAATCTTAGCAGCAAATATTTTTCTTGCTTCATGTTCTTCATCTCCGTCAAAAGCATCTTTGGGTATTATAAAAAAAGATCGTGGATTAAAATATAAATGAAAAAAATGTGGGCTCTCCATCCATGTACTAAAAGTGCTCCAGTCCCACCCTTTATGCCCACGAACATTTTCTATTGCAAACTGCTCATTGCCCAGCACTGCACTAAACGAATCTTTAAACGTGGCTGTTTGCCTGTAAATAATTTGTGGTAATAAAAACCAAAAAAGTATCATTAAAAAAAACCAGAGCATAGAACTTATTAAAAAAGCCAGTGGACTTATTTTTTTAAAGAAAAAAAGTGCAGCAGAAGCAATGGCAAAAACATTAATTACCACCATCATCACTTTTATTTCGGGCCTGCTAATAAAATGATAACGCAATGCCTGTATAACTTTTGGCTTGTTGTATGTAAATGAATTAGATGTCATGCGGCAAAGATAGGAAAGCAAATTTTTGTATATAAATTATGGAATTTGTAACTCTTTACTATTTACCGTAAATGTTCCTAATTTTTGCCCTTTTGTACCTAAAAAATCTATGGTCATTATCCTGTTATCTTTTGTACCGTTAATAGAGATTTTGCCAAAATTATTTTCCTCTACCAAAGTTCCTTGCACTCTGTACTTACTGTTTTTTTCTTCGCCAGATGGTTTGCTTACACCCGCAGTGTAGGGAGAAATAGTTACATCATATAATGGATAAAAATCTGGCTGTTCTACTTTTATTACTTCGCTGTGGTGCCTATCGCCACTAAAGAAAACAACTCCTTTTATTTTTTGTGTTTTTATAAAATTTATTAATTCGTTGTATTCATAAGGATAACGTTGCATATTTTCTGACCTACCCAATGGATTTATGACCTGGCTACCCACCACAATTATTTTAAATGTTGCAGTGCTAAATTCCAATGAATTTTTTAACCACTCCATTTGCACAGGTCCAAAAAAATGTTTGTCTTTTGATGGCATTCCGTTTACACTATCAGGCATATCATCTTCGCTTCTAAAGTATCTATCGTCAGTAAGAAATAAATCAACATCGCTGTAGCTGACCTTTGAATAAATACCTTTTCCTTCTTCGCCATAACTTGGATTAACCATGTAGTTCTTAAAAATTTCTCGGCTTTCTTCTTTCAAATAAAAACTTTTTCCTGAATTATCCGGACCATAATCATGATCATCCCAAATACCATATTGTGGCATGGCTGCCATAAAAGGTTGTAGTATTTTTTGTGCTCTGTCATGCGAAGCCCTGTAATTTAACCCCCATGCAGAACCAAAATCTACTTCACGTGTGTACCAGTTATCTCCCATCCATAAGTGAAATGCAGCACCAGTTTTTGCCATTGTTTCAAATATGGAAGAGTCACCTCCGTAAGGCTTTCCGGGTCTATCAACTTCGGGTTCATTTACATAATTACAACTACCTGCAAGAAAACTAAAATCTGGTGCAGGTTTGCGCCATTGCCAAAGATTCTGCGTAGTAAATTTTGTAGAAAATGTTGTGTTGATGGGTTTATCATCTAACAAAATTTTGTAATTGTAAACACTATTTACATCTAAACCATTTAAAGGAATTTTTATGGGATTAAAATCTTTACCTAACGCCCCTTTATATAAAATTATTTTCTTTTGCAATGGACTGCTTTCTTTAAAATATTGTACAGAAACTTTTTTTACATCTGCTGAAACTTCTGCCCAAATAATAGCTGTACGCATTTGCACATCACCAGCCCAGGGGCCACTTATTAATTTATTTTGCTGCGCAAAAGCGAATAATATATTGAATAGAAATGCAAGTGTAACTATAAGAATTTTCATAAAAATATTTGTATAAAATTAAGCAAATCATGTTAGCGTAACATTATAAATAAAAACCGCCGCATTACTGCAGCGGTTAGTTATAACAACTATCCCCAGTTGAAAAAACTATTTTTTTAAAATCCAAATCCTTGTATTTCGTTACCATCAGCTTTGTAGTAAACCACTTTTCCTAACTCATCTAATTTATAATCGGGGTCTTTTTTATCGCCAAAAATCATGCGCCTTATTTCTTTTCCTGTTGTTTTATTTACCATCATTATGCCTGCATCTTTTGCATTGTTGCTGTTGCCAAAATTTGTAAGAATAGAAATATAATTGTTTGCTTCTTTGGTTGCTTTAAACCTGCGACTGATAGATGCAAAACTGCTGGCTGCAGCCCCTGCAAAAGCAGCCGCATTGGCATTTGCATTTTTTATATCATTATCAACAGAAGGACTTGTACTGCCATAATATCCTTTGGCATAACTCATTTGAGCAGCTTGCGCTGCAGAGCCAGCAGCCACCATCGCAGATGCAAGGCCACCCAAACCACTCAGCATTTTACCGGCCATTGTTCTGCCTGGTGCCGGCTGGTAATTGTGCCAGGCCTGCTTGCCATCAAATGAATATAAACGTACGTTCTGGTCTGATGTAAGTAACACACCATTCTCTCTTACTTGTAATGATGTTGGATCTTCCTTACCATCAAATTTTACTCCGGTAACCCACTCCGAAATATCTCCTTTTTCAAAATCAACCTTATGTATTGTTTCATTGGCATACACATATCCAACTTTATCATTTACATTATCGCCTACACAGTTTTTCACACTCAATCCTTTCTTCCAGGTTTTATCGCCACTTTCCATATCAAGAATATTTATCTGGTCTTCTGTGCGATAATACAAACCCTGAGGTACAATTTCTAAATCTCAATGTCGCCTTTAATAGATAGCGGTTTTTTGGTTACAGATTTACCTTCATCTAAATTTACAATGCTTATAAAATTCGTTCCTTGATCTCTTGCCGTAGCAAGAATAAGTTTGGTTCCAGATAGTTTATATACCATCACATCGCCCTGAAGATCTACATCACTATCCCATTTTTCGGCACCGGTATTCATATCTAAACAAAGTAAGGATGCACGATTCTTTTTACCGGCACTCGATCTTTTAATTTTCCCAATTAAACCACCACCACCTTTACTGGCTTTCGCTTCGTCTTCTTTTGTTTTTTCTGAAGTTGCTACAAGCATACCATGAGTATCGAACAAAATATTTGTAATGGGTGATGGTAGTTCAACTCTTTTCCATAACTCTTTTCCATCAGCTACATTAAAAGAAGTAAGTATGTCTTGGTTCCAAAAATAAATTACATCCTTATTATCTTTTTGAAAAAAATCTGCAGAAGTAATTGTGGCTTGTTCGTTGGCGCCTTCATCTATCCCTTTGCCAAACTTTGGTAAGCCCCCAAACATTCCTTTAGCTTTTTTGGATGGTGCTGCTACAGGCAGATCGCTTTTCATATCAACACTGTAAAGTACATCTCCAGTTAGCGAATTAAGTTTGTATATATTTCTGTTTGTTGCTAAAAATAAACCATCTGCTACTTCACCAGCTTCCGATACTATTTGCTCGCTGTTTTTTTCAAATAATTTTTGCTGCTCCCAAACTTTTGCACCGTCTGAAAGATTAACCTTCATTATAGTTGGTTTACCTGTGCTTCCTGTACCATAAAATAATACGGCATTACTTTTCATTAAATAAATTCTTTTTGTAAGTGCGGCCAAACCTAAATCTCTTGTGTTGGCAATAAGTTTTCCTGTAACCACATCTACAATTTTGTTGGAAGATTTAAATATGCCACGCTTTGCCATTACTATGTAAGGTGTACCCTCAATAGGATCATAATTGTCTTCATCAATATTTTCAATATCAACATTTTTCCAGATCTCTTTTCCATCTGTAGGGTTTACGCCATAAAGTCCATCTTTTGTAGCTACTACCAATACACCAGCATCAGTTATTCTGTACCAATTTATTTTTGAAGGGAAATTTTTTGTCCAGTCATTTTTACTTTGTGCGACTGAAATCATGCTAGTTAAAGCAATAAGTAAGGTGAATAATATCTTCTTCATAATTGTTAATTTTTATATAAACAAAAATGAAGTTTTACACCATAAATTCATATACCCAGAAGAGGGTATTTTATACAAATGAAGCTAATCTATTGTTTGGATTGTAATTTTTCATTATTAATATGCCTTTGAGCATCTCTTACAGTTTTCTTTTCAAAATTCTTATGCAGCGCAGTTGTAAGATCAATACCTGTTTGGTTTGCAAGGCAAATTAATACCCAAAGCACATCGGCCATTTCATCTCCTATATCAGCATTTTTATCAGTTTCTTTAAAGGACTGTTCGCCATACTTACGCACCATTATTCTAGACAGCTCTCCCACTTCTTCCATTAATATTCCAAGGTTCGTAAGTTCACTAAAATATTTTACACCAATGGTTTTTATCCATCCATCAACTTTTTGCTGTGCTTCTGTTAGCGTTATTTCATTCATAATTAATCTCTGTTTTTTGTATCAACAATAATTGTCATTGGGCCATCGTTTATAAGCGCCACTTTCATATCTGCACCAAATATGCCTGTAGATATTTTTTTACCAAAATCAGTTTCTAACTGTTGTATCAATGCCTCATATAATGGAATTGCTATTGCCGGTTTTGATGCCTTAATGTAAGATGGTCTGTTTCCTTTTTTTACAGATGCCTGTAAAGTAAACTGGCTTACCAATAAAATATCTCCATCAATTTCTTTTAATGAAAGATTGGGTACAAATACGGCATCATCAAAAATGCGTAGGTTAATTATTTTATTGCTCAGCCAAATAATATCTTCTTTTCCATCTGCATCTTCAATACCTACCAGTACAACCAAGCCATTAGTTATAGATGAAATAACCTGATCATTTACTTTTACGGAAGCGGTAGAAACTCTTTGCAAAACAGCTTTCAAAATAATAATTTTATGTATTAAATAATATACTCGTTGTAAAACGATTTTATTGAAAAATCTAAACTACATAATTTTATAGCTAACGCAGAAATTTTTAATGAATACCTTTATATAAAGTACAATAAATGGATAACAACGATATATTAAAAAAATTACGGGTAGCACTTTCACTACGCAATGATGACATCATTGAAATACTTTCTTTGGTAGATTTTCAAATTACAAAAGGTGCATTGGGCGATTTTTTTCGCAGTCCGGATCATCCCGGATATGTAGAAGCACAAGACCAGGTTTTAAGAAATTTTTTAAATGGACTTATCATTTACAAAAGAGGGAAGTTGGAGGAACCAAAGAAAAATATACGAGACGAAGAAATATAGATTACAAAAAATGGTTCGAAAATCTCGAACCATTTTTACTTTTTATTTTGACCTAACATATTGATTCGGCCACAATATATCCTCTCCCAAAACTTTTGCAGCATTTAGCGGAAAATAAGGATTGCGTAAAAATTCTCTTGCTAAAAAAATCAGATCTGCTTGATTTTTTTGCAAAATACCTTCAGCTTCTTCAGCCGTTGTTATCATTCCCACAGCGCCTGTTGGAATAGAGGTTTCTTTTTTTATTTGTTCAGCAAAACTTACCTGGTACATTGGACCTACAGGTATATTTTGGTGACGTGAATTACCGCCACTGGAGCAATCCATTAAATCTACAGAAGCGTCTTTAAGCATCTTAGAAAGTCTTACAGAATCTTCTATGGTCCAACCACCATCTACCCAATCAGTAGCGGAAATACGAACAAACAAAGGGAATTTTTCTCCGATAACATTCCTAACAATCGATACTATTTCCATTAATAAACGACAACGATTATCAAAGCTTCCACCATATTCATCTTCTCTTAAATTACTAATTGGAGAAAGAAAACTGTTAATTAAATACCCATGCGCTGCATGAATTTCTATTACTTTAAAACCTGCTTTCAATGAACGTATTGCAGCTTGCTCAAAATCGCTGATGCATTGTTTTATTTCTGAAACAGTCATTTCTTTTGGTTGTGGTTCATCATCTGAATAACCAATATTACTTGGTGCTAAAGTTTGCCATGCTGTATCATCCAATAATGCTTTGCCCCCTTTCCATGGCACATCATGACTTGCTTTTCTACCAGCATGTGCAAGCTGTATCCCCGGCACACTGCCTTGTGATTCTATAAACGTTGTTATTCGCTTTAAAAAGTCAATGTGTTCATCTTTCCATATTCCTAAATCGCTTGGGGTTATTCTACCTTCAGGCGATACTGCAGCAGCTTCGCTTATTACCAACCCTGCTCCGCCAACTGCTCGTGTGCCAAGGTGTACCAAATGCCAGTCGTTGGCTAAACCATCTATAGAAGAATACTGGCACATCGGTGAAACTACAATTCTGTTTTTAAAGGTTACATCTCTTAAGGTGAATGAGGAAAAAAGTGCTGACATAATTTCTTTAATTTTATTTTACGATAGATTACAAATTGTAAGCCGTTTTATTGACTTACCTACACAATGCAAAAGTAAATTTATTATACTACAATGTTTGAACATTAAGTTTTATTCATGTCATTCATTCGATATACCTTATGTAGAAATATCAAAATATCAAGTAGGGTAAATCATTTATGGATTAAGTATGCAGGTATTTCTGATGTTGAATGTTATCTGTAAATACTGCAAACAGAATGCTTATAATGAAACAGACCATTACAGGATTACCAAACATTATTAGATAATTCGGATTATTATTTGAAGCATTTGTGAGGGGGAAATAATGGATAAGAATATTATGATTCTTTAGCTTCTTTTACAGCCAGCAATTCAATTTCAGGAGATAATCGAAAGTCTGTTTTTTTTATTTTCTCGAGAATAGGTTTGATTGATGGGATGATACCATTAAGTTTTGCTTTGATAATTACTCCGATAGTACCTGTAAAAGATATTCCGAGTTGTTTTGCTATTTTTCGAGCTTTAAAATCATCTAAAATTATTGTGCTATTAGGAGTTTCGAGAGCTAAAGCAATTGCACTGGACTCTCCCTTATCAATTTGCATTTCCAAAAGTTGCTGTCTGTATTTATCTGTTACTTTTTCAATTTGAACCCACTCAGGTAAAGAATCTCCATACTCAATTGCTATATCGATAGTTGTTACAATTTTACCATAAACTTTATGCAAAATATCAAGTTCGTTTATATTTGAAAGAATAATTAAACAACTTGTGTCTGAAATAATTATTTTATGCATTTGCTACATCGTTTGATAGGTCCGATGCTGGAAAATTAAAAATAGAAACATTGTAACTTCCCAATATTTCTACAAAAGTTCGCTTTGTTAAACCTGCAACTTCGGCGGCTTGCCCAAGAGATAATTTACCTTCTTTGTAAAGCTGTGTCGAAACAAGCATTGCAATATCTCTATTATCAACATCCAAATTGTCTGGTACATTAAGGGTTAATGTTTTCATAGTTCAAATATAACTAATTAATAGAAGTATTGAAATTCGTCGTGGTTATTTTATCCCATAATATAAACCAATATTTAAGCCCATGTTCCATAAATGTTCAGTTACAGGAGCACTTCTTGTATTTAATAATGAATACCTAAATGTGGGCTCAGCCATGAGATGCATGTTATTGCAAAGTTTATAATCCACACCAAAACTTAATACAGGTAAGAAATTGATTTTTCTAAAATCTGAATTATTATGGCCGGTTTTAGTTTCTTTTTTACCATTTTTATATTCATATTTTATTTTGGTATTTGTATTTACTAAAAAGTTAGTAATAAGTCCAACGCCAGAAGTAAAACGAATTTTAGTTTTTCCAAAAATGTATTTCGCTTTCAAGGGAATGCCAAGATATCGATAACTGTAAATGAATTGTGCTTTTATAGGTTGTGTTTCGTCGGGACTACCAAATGACAACTCCTGGTTTTCTGTTTTATATCCATTATTTGAATATTGAATTCCAGTTTCCCAAGCCCAATTTTTAGAACAGTTAAATAGAATATTAAAACCTGTAGTATATCCAAACTTGGCGATTTCATTTTCATTTCTTCCATCAATAATAACTTTGTTAATTGCTTTACCATCGTTATTTTTTAGGACTCTGTAATTATAATCAGGTGAAAAATTAAACCCTATCAAAACTTTATCTTTTTTAGATTCTTGCGCTTCTGAATTTAGAAACAAAAACATCATGAACAAAGTACAAATCAGTTTCATAAACTATTAATTTATTATGGTTATGTAAAATACAAGCTACAAAATTCTACCAATAAAAGCTGAGTAAGTATATCCTGATCCCAATAGCCCCGATGGGCAGTAGTAGCTGCCGCATCATAAACTTTAAAGTATAACAAAGCAACTGCGGCACTACTACCAACAGCGGGATACAAATGCTGAAAAATGTTTCTGCTGCTCATGCTCCTCGTTTTAAACTTTCATCTTAAAATTACGCATCTCTAAAATTTAAAAGATGTTTTTGGTTGTTTATATTTGCAGCTATGGCAAATGAAGCAAATAATTTCGCAGAAATAATTAGTCACTGTAAAGAATACGGATACATTTTTCAAAGTAGTGAATTGTATGATGGATTGGCCGCGGTGTATGATTACGGGCAAATGGGTGCGCAACTCAAAAAAAACATTAGGGATGCTTGGTGGAAAAGCATGACCCAGTTACACGAAAACATTGTAGGTATTGATGCGGCTATTTTTATGCACCCAACGGTATGGAAAGCAAGCGGGCATGTGGATAGTTTTAGCGACCCTATGATTGATAACAAAGACAGCAACAAAAGATACCGAGTAGATCATTTAATTGAAGGGCATGTAGAGCAAATTGCAGCGGACAAAGAAGCTTTAGGCAAAGAAATTTTAGCAAACATGGATGCATTGCTTGCTGCAACGGATTATGCAGGACTTAAAAAATTAATTGAAGACAATAATATAAAATGCAGCATCAGCAAAACCTGTAACTGGACAGAGATTAGAGAATTCAATTTGATGTTCAACACAAAAATAGGTGCTGTATCTGATGAGGCTGATACAATTTACTTGCGTCCCGAAACGGCACAGGGAATTTTTGTAAACTTCTTAAATGTGCAAAAAAGCGGTCGTATGAAAATACCTTTTGGTATTGCGCAAACGGGTAAGGCTTTTAGAAACGAAATTGTGGCTCGCCAGTTTATTTTTAGGATGAGGGAATTTGAGCAAATGGAAATGCAGTTTTTTGTACGCCCAGGTTCGCAAAAACAATGGTATGATTACTGGAAAGATACCCGCAAAGCTTGGCATGAGAGCATTGGTATTCCTGCAGAAAAATTACGCTATCACGATCATATAAAGCTTGCGCATTATGCAGATATGGCATTGGATATTGAATTTGAATTTCCTTTTGGTTGGAAAGAATTGGAAGGTATACACAGCCGTACAGACTTTGACCTTACACAACATGCAACATTCAGCAAAAAGAAAATACAGTATTTTGATAACGACTTAAACGAAGAAGGAAAACCGTATGGCAATTACACACCTTATGTAGTTGAAACCTCGGTAGGTTTGGACCGTTTGTTTTTAACAGTGCTTAGTCTAGCTTACCAAAATGAAACCTGGACAAAAGAAGATGGTAAAGAAGATAGTAGAGTGGTTTTGAAAATACCTGCAAAACTTGCGCCTACGAAACTGGCGATTTTGCCGCTGCTTAAAAAAGATGGATTACCAGAAATTGCAAAAGAATTAATGAATGAATGCAAGCAACATTTTCATTGTTTTTATGAAGAGAAAGATGCCATAGGAAAACGCTACCGCCGTATGGATGCAATAGGAACGCCATTTTGTGTAACGATAGACCACCAAACAAAAGAAGACAATACAGTTACCATTCGTTACCGTGATGATATGCGGCAGGAAAGAATTGCTTTGAGTGAGGTGAGAGCATTGGTGGATGGAATGGTGGGGTAATAATTTTACTGAAGACCTAGTAAAAAATGTATTATAATAAATATAAAAAGTGGCAGATGTAATATTTACTGCCACTTTTTTATTGAGTATAAAATATTATTCAATAATTTTTTCTACATATAACAACTTTCCATTCTCATCTATACCTTCAACAACTACTTTAAATTTTTTACAGATATCATCATTGTAAAATTCTATTAGAGCACTATTGCCTATTTGCTTTATAGAAGGATTCCAATATAATGTTGGCCTTATATCTTTAAAAGATTCATCAGAAATTATTTTTGAATAATTCATTTCACTAAATTCTCTTGTAACAGAATAGCCTTGCTTCTTTATGAAGTCAAAACCTTTCTGTCGCCAGTCTCGTGTAGATTTTCCTTTCACGGTATATAAGGCAATGGCCCCTCGGGTAGCCCCAAGAACAATAGCAGCATTGCCCTTATAAACTTTTAGCAGACCAATATCTTCTGCAAACAATGATTCTACCACATCAACAGATACGGGTATTTCATTTAAGAAAAATTGTACTCCTCCGGGATCATTTTCAGAAAAATAATCTGCTCCTTGATACCTTGTAAAATTAACCTGGGTACCTGTATCTGCTCTTATGATGCTGATGCCCGGAATGTTCCTTCGTAAAAATTGCCAGATATCACCAAAGTTTACGTCAGGATTTATAGCAATAGTTTGGTCACTTTGATTAAAGATATCGCTGGAGTAAAGTCGGTTGAGTGAATCAATAGCAGAAGATTTTTTAGTTTTAATAACTACTGTCTCTAAGGTTTTACTTTTATCTTTTTCTGATTTTTCAGTTATGAGAAAATCATAAAATTTTGAATCCAAATCTTCTACATTTTTTTCATCGGTAATCGTATTCCATCTAAAAGGCTTTTTTAATGTATCAAAATAAGGTGGGTCAAATTTTACATTTACAATGGCATTCTTGTTGTTTAAATTTGCACCCTGATAAAAAATGGTTGCTTCTTTTTTAAAATCAATTTCATCTACAACAAAAGCGGAAGCTATATTTGTATTGGCTTGAGACATTATTTTTGTTGAATCTTCTCCATTAATGATTAAATTTATTTTACCTGATTTTAAAATATTTTTTCCATTACTTTCGAACACTTTTCCGGTTATTCTCAAACTTCTTTCAAATGGAAAATTTAGGGTAGCATATTTATTAGCGAGTACCTCTTCCAATTTAAACCTACGCCATCCATTGGTTAACATTACAAGATCTAAATTATTTAGAGTATTGTTTTCTTTATTTGTAAAATAGCTAAAAGGATTATAAATTTTACCCTTTATATCAGACGACATTAGCAGATAAGATAAGATATTTTGATTGCTAGATTTCAAACCTTCTGCATTTGTGATTGAGACAACTGCATCTACATTTTTAAAATCAGAAAGATTAATTTTTAAAATATTCTTTTCTCTCTTTTGTGTTTTAACAAGATCAGCAGTAATGGATGTTGTGTCAATATTATGGTTAGCAACAAATACGATTCTTTCTGCAAGTGGAGAGCCATCTTGGTTTATTACACTTATTTGCATAATGCCTGCAGGTAAATTCTTTTTTGGTATAGCCACAGCATCTAAGCCTTCATCTAAATTTAACTTTCCCAGGTATGCAATTTCATAATTAATTTGAGCAATAATGATAAGATTATTGTATTTGCTTTTATTTAATGCTCCTCTTGTAACTGAGGCAAATGTTTTATTTATGTTTGAATTGTTCACCGTTAAAACAATTCCTTCAGGTAAAATTTTAGATAAAGGAATAGTTTGATTTTTACCCTCAGCAGTTGTTACTTTGGCTGAATATAATTCATTTGCATTGGGTGTAAACTCAAATTTACCCATTCCATTAATAGCTGTTTCTATATTCGCAACAATTTCATTTTTAGAATTAATGATGTTGCCTTGAATACTTATAGGATTATTAAATTGATCATTAGAATTGAATGCAACAATGCTTTTTACCCCTGCTATCAAATTGCCTCCTTCAGGATAAAAGTTTACAAAAAAACTTTTTTTAATTTTTGAAACCGATGAGGGAGTTTTTTTATCCGTTGCATTTTTTATCAAAATTTTATTTTCAAATATATAGTCTGGAAAATTTAACATCCATAAAGTATAGGCTCTAATAGTATACTCTCCACTTGGAAAATTACTACGTGTGTCAAAGGAATTATTAGCAGATCCTTTTTGAAGTTTCAGCATTTTTTTATCTACCAATATTCCTTCTGCATTTATTAATTCAACATATAATATTTTACTCAAAACAGTTGCATTGTTATTCAATGTTACAAAAGCTTTAAACCATACAGTTTCTCCGGAGAGATAAAAATTTCTATCAGTTGTTACATAGGCTTTTTCTTGAGGTTGAAGCAAGGAAAAGGAATCCATGGCATTTACTATGGTCTTGTCTGTTATTTGTGACGAGGCGGTAATTCCAACAAACAAAAAGATTAAAATGATTGCGTATCTGTACATAAGCTTTGTATAAAAATTATAAAAAAAGCGTTGCAGTTGCAACGCCTTAAAATTTATTTAGTTATAATTTAGGGTAATAAGATACCGCTTATTTCATGCAAAACTGCATTGCTTGCAATAATATCAGCGTTGGTTATTGTTGAAGCAGTACTGTTAGATGTACCCTTCACTGTAACAGGTGAACCAGTAGTTACTATAACATTTGAACCTTGAAGCGTCTTGGTACTTCCTGCTTTAAAAGCAATTGAAAAATTACGAGATTGTACAATGTGATACCTTAAAATATTTGATAATGTAGTTACTTGCGCAGGTGTAAGTGCACCAATAGTGGCTAGACTTGTATAACCGGCAGACATCATACTTGCGTTTGTAATTAAAAATATAGTAGTAGCAGAACCTGTAGCTGGGGCAAATGTTGTTGTAAGGCCTGCTCTAGAAATTGCAGAATCCATTAAACTATAATTGGGATTGCTTTTGATAATTGTTCTTGCAGGAATGTTAGGTAGAACTAAAAATTTATCAATCTTATGGATAATTCCATTGGAGCAGTTAATATCTGTTTGTAACACTTTTGCAGCATTAACGTATGTTGTATTAGTTGTTAAATTTTTCGATGAAAAATTACTAAAGCCTGCCATTGAAGCCATGGGTGCATTAGGACCTACAGGAAATTCAAAACTTGTTCTTTTTAAATTTTGAAAATGGTTAAATATCATCGCTGTTAGCGTAATAGAATCTGTAGCCGCTAAACTGGCTTCTGTTATACCAGCAGCAGCAAAAGCTGCATTGGTAGGAGCAAGAATTGTAAAAGGACCAGGCCCCTTTGTAAAAGACTCTAGCTTTGCCTGTGTTATAGCTTGTTTAAACAAACTCAATTCAGGATCGGCAGCAAGCTTTGTATCAATTGTTTCAGTTGCTAATACAACGTCATCTTTTTTGTTGCACTGCACCAATAATGTTACCGCCAGCATTAAAACAGTAACCCTTTGAATTATAGATTTTATTTTTATGTTCATAATATTTTTATTATTGATTTACAATTACAGATATATTGGGTGCAAGAGTTGCAAGCGTACTACCATTATAACCTCTCGCTAACATGGTATATATTCTTTGGTTAGATAATGCAAAAAATCTTCTTGCAATTGGTTGAGTTGTTGTTGCTGCTCCTGCCGGTCTTATATAAAATGAATCTGAAATTGGCAATGCAAGATCAAAACTTGGAGAAGCAGATTTATAATTTACATTTCCTTGAATTAAGGTTGCTGTAGCTACATTAGCTCCTTTATATAGATCAATAGCTGCTACATTGGGCATTATATTTACAAATTTAAACCGAGCAAAGCCACTATCAGGTTTAACCTTGGTATCTTCTAATGCAAACCCAGTTGTATTTGCAGCAGTATCTGTAATAAAAAAAGTATAATTTATGTTGGCACTAAAAGCCTGGTTAAATTCAAACAATTTAGTCATTATATTTCCAGTAGCAGGTATTGGTCTAAATCCCTGAATTTTCACGCTTCCTGGATTCACAAATAAATAATCTCCATTACTTAATCCATTCATGTTTAATCCTCCGCCAGGAAAACTAACAGGCGCAGCAAGGGTATTACTCACTGGCTTATCATTAATGTAGAGTATAGTGTTAGGATTTACTGTATAAGCGGAAAAAAATCCAAGTTTTACTTGTGCAGCACCATCATTGGATGTTCTCTCAGTAACCTGATAAGTGTTTTTTTCGCATCCTACTATTGCCAACAACATCAGCAAAGAAGAAGACAATATTATATTTAATTTCATCGTTGTTTTTTTAGATTAAAAAGAATTAAGGTTTGCTAAACCAAGTTTCGTAAGTATGGTAATCTCCATTAAGTGCACCAATTCTTAAAAGCTCATCTCTGTTCCAAACATACTCACTGTTAAATCGTGGTCTTACTCTGTAAACTGGTTTACCAAAATTTTCTGCTGCTACAACTGGTAATGTAAAATTCTTATAAACTTGTAAACCAGTTATTGGATCAACATCTAACCAATGGTAACGACGCATATCTACAAAAGTTTCAAAGAAACCCCAACCCCATAATGAAATATATTTTTGCAACATAATATCTGTAAGGGTTAAAGTAGCAGGACTATTTTTTACGTTTGGACTGCTTAAATATGTTGCTCTTTCTGTTGCAGTAATTGGACTTCCAGTAAACAATACACCATTACCCCTTGGCATTGTCGATCTATTAATGAAATCAAAATGAAAATTAATACCACTAGTATAAGCAGTTAATGCAGTAGATGCATCTCCTTTTCTTAAAGCAGCTTCTGCCTTCATAAACTGTATTTCACTTGCTGTCATCACAGGCATTACAACTCTATCTCCAAATAAATAATGTTTATATAAAGGATTGAAAACAGTTGCAGAGGGATTAAGATAAATGCTATCTGCCCATGGAACTGGTACTCTTTTACGAGCATTTAACCAATTGGTAGAACCAACTGCATATACACCCGTTAAAGTTGCAAAAGGTTCACCTGTTCCAGGTCCTACACCTCTAAAACCACCATTACCATTTGTTGTATCTTCTGAGGCAGTTAATAAATGCTTCATTCTAGGGTCTCTTGATGATGCATTGGTAGGACTAGGTGTTACACCAGCCAATGTAGTACCATCTAATAATTTCACAATAAAATCTGACTGACGGAAAAGAGTAAGATTATTTCTGAATGTACCAAAAAAGTTGGCGTCATCATTTTTAGCAGCATCGAATGGAATTAAAAAATCATCTGCTGATGTTGCTAATGACCGATTACAAAAAGCAATTACTGAATCTGCGTTATAACTCGCTTTGTTGGTAATACGATGTGCATTACGTGCCATTAAACCCCATGCAAATTTTATCCATTTTGCATTGTTACCATCATACACATAATCGCCTTTAATTAATCTGGTGGTTGATACTTCGTTATCGCTTCTGGTTAAATTTCTAATTCCTAATCTCAAAATAGAATCTACACCCGCATAAACAGTTTCCTGGTCATCGTATTTAAAGAAGGCTTTATTCTCTAAAAATGCTTCTTTAAAAATAATTTCACCATGGTAATCTGTAGTATATTGAAACATCATGCCTTTTAAAACCTGGGCTGCACCTACATAATCCCACTGTCCTTTAATAGACCCAGTCTCAATAATGTAATCCAGATTTTTTCCTAGGCCATAATAATTTTGTCTCCAAATATCTCCGTTCGCATCACTACCTCCGGCATAACTCATAAAATCAAAAACTCCTGCATTTGCACTGTTGTTTACACCCCAGTTCTGAATATATTTACTCACATACCTTGCATCAAATTGTAAACCTCTAGGTATTGCACCTAACATGGCAGGGAATACAGAAGATGCATCAGGGTTCTGAGGGGTATCTTCATCTCTATTTATATCTAAATATTTTTTACATCCACTCGCTGAAACTAATATGATGAGTGCAGCTAGTATTGTGAATAAACTATATTTTTTCATAACAAGTAATTTCATGTTTTTTTAAAATTGAACTTTTAAACCAAAATTTAATCCTCTAGGGGTTGATACTGATCCATAATCAATACCCGAACCGCCATATCCTCTTGAGAACGCAGTATTGGCATTCACACTTGGATCTGCACCTGTGTAATTTGTAATAATGAATAGATCTGTACCTGTAACAAATACAGAAGCACTGCTTACTACCTTTTGTCTTTTAAGTAGAGTTTTAGGTAATGTGTAACTTAATGTTGCATCTCTCATTCTTACCCAATCTACTGTTTCTATAAAGTCAGCTTCCGTAACATTTCCAGCACCATAATAATCAGCTCTGTAATATGGATTTACTGTAATGGTATTGGGAGTAGGATTGGTAGTATTTTGCAAACCGTCGTTTAAAACACCAGTTATAACAATAGGTGTTTCTCTGTCTAATGTACGCTTGCTTAAACCGCTCACATATAAGTAATACTCATTTCCGTTAAATACATCTCCACCTTTTCTAAAGTCTAAGTTAAAACTAAAGTTGAAGTTTTTATAAGAGAATGAATTGATTAACCCAACTTTATATTTTGATTGTCTGTCTCCTACAGGTATAAAATCTGCAGAACCAATTACTGTTGGTAATCCTGATGTTGGGCTTATTAATAATTGGCCACCAGTGCTTCTTGACAATGGTGTTGCCGCCAATGCACCTATTGAAGAACCAGGGAATACCTGACTTCTTACATTTCCAAAAACCCATGTATCAGCATCATAATAAGTAGATAAGTCAAGTGGAAGACTGATTACTTTTCCTCTGTTTCTATCAAAGTTTACTGTCACATCCCAATTAAATTTCTTGTTTTGGATAACCGCAGCAGTAAGTGTTGCTTCTAATCCTTTATTTTCTACAACACCACCATTAAAATATTTTAAGATGGCACCAGTTCCATAACTAGCTCTGTTTGAAATTATTTGTCTACTACTTTGTAATTGGTAAAATGTAAAATCTAATCCGAATCTACTCTTAAAAAACTTAAGTTCTGCACCATACTCAAAGTTTTTTGTGTATTCAGGTGCTAACCCAACATTGCTACCTGTTACTGTAAATGCATAGCCTCCACCAGTTGTTGTCGCTTGCCCAAATTGTGGATCTATAATGTATGGATTTGCAGGACCTTTACCGGTAGTACCATAACTTATTCTCGCCTTACCATAACTGAACCAGTCATATTTATCAAATACTTTTAGATCCCCAAAAATAAAGCTTAAGGAAGCTGAGCCATAATTAAAGAATGGATCCTTCTCTACAATATCACTTAAAAATGTACTTGTACCTTCTCTAGATCCTGCAACTGAAGCATACACCAAATTATTATATGACAAATTATAATTTCCAAAAAATCTTACTTTTCTACTTCTTATCATGGTAGTTTTTGCAAACAGTGTAAGAGGATCAGTATTATTTAATGATTTAAAGTTTTGCTCAAAAAAACGTTCCCCTTTTTGTGCTTCTACTCTTGTAACATTCTCAATATTGGTAAATCCACCAATTAATGAATTTGAAAATTTGCCAATTGTTTTTTTAATGGTACCTCTAAAGATATTATTGAAGTTTTTGGTATTTTGTTCATAAACAGAGTAAACACCATTTGTACTAAAACCTAATCTACTATTGGGATTAAAAATAAAATCACCCGTTTGGCTATACACATCCAAACCAGCAATATTTGTGAAATTTAACCATTTGTAGGGGTTAAAATTTAAAGTAATTGTGGATGCCAATCTGTCCGTTTTATCTTCACCTCTGTTTTTATTTACATCCCACAAAGGATTGTCAAATTCAGCTCCTAAAGTGGTTGAAGTTGTTCTATACAATTTTCTTGTTCCGTTAGGATTTTGATAATCTCTGATATCTATATCGCTTGGAAAATTTAATAAGTTAAGTAAATAACCTCCAGCACCACGAGATGATTTATTGGTAATAGAATTAGAATATGTTATAGCTGTTACTAAATTAAATTTAGGAGAAACTTTAGCAGTACCAGTTAAACCAAAAGTAGTTTTCTTGTAAGCATCATTAGGCACCACACCTTTTTGATTAAAGTAACTGCCAGAAAATCTATAGGTGGCTACATCATTTCCTCCATCAACATCTATAGCATGTCTCTGTGAAGTACCAGATTGAAAAAAGTTTTTTACATTATCATACAACTGCGTTCCTTCTTTATACTTAGGTCCAAAATAACCATAAATTAAACCAATTGCAAAAGGATTTACAGTAGCATTTGCATCTGCAACACCTACTGCACCTCTACCATAAGTGGTTTGAATTTCAGGGAACATGTATAATTTTTCTGTACGAAAGGCATTGCTGTATCTCATTGTAGCTTTACCAGACTTACCTTTTTTGGTAACTACTACCACTGCTCCAGATGCACCATCTGAACCATATAATGCTGTAGCTTCAGGGCCTTTAAGTATCGTAACACTCTCAATATCTTCTGAGTTTAAATCCATTGCACGGTTACCATAATCAGAATTACGATTATTAAAAGTAACGCTACCTGCAGATGCTAAATTTTCTCCGTTCATTGTCTGGTTATCGTAAGGAACACCATCTACAACAAATAATGGAGAATTATTACTACCAATTGATACAGCTCCTCTTAATACTATAGAGGTAGATGCGCCAGGAGAGCCTGCGGTCGGAGTAATGGTTGCACCCGCTACACGACCAGATAATGCATTTAACCAGTTGTCTCTTTGTGTTTCAGCAATAGCTTCACCTTTTACTTCTTGTGCTATATAACCAAGTTCTCTTTTACTTTTTTTAATACCATAGGCAGTTACTACTACTTCCCCTAACTGCTTCTGCGCTTGCACTAATTTGATATTGATTTTTGTATCATTCCCTAGCTTAACTTCTTCACGGGTATAATCAATAAAAGTGAATACCAGGGTTTGCCCCGGTTGCGCACTAATAGAGTAATATCCTACTGAATTGGTTTTTGTAGCTGTTTGGGTTCCTTTTACAGTAACAGTTACATTTGGAAGTGGTTCTTTATCATCATCCCCAATTACTACACCACTGTAATTTGTACTTTGGCTAAAAGCAGTACTGCCCGAAAAAAGCAATAATAGCCATAATACCTTTTGCATTAATTTTCTCATAACAAGCATTTTTGGTTTATTTTCTAAAAAACATAAATAAGATTTTCAGACTCATTTATGACAAACAAAGTACAACAAATTAAAACTAAATTAACAAATAGTTATAAAATTTTTTTAAAAAGTAAATTTTAATAATTAAAATTAAAAATCATTAATCCTTTAATAAATAATATTTTATAAAAATGTAAAGTGATAATTATGTTAACAGCCTTAATAAATTATAGACAAACAATCTTCTCAATTGGCTGCTCTTGATTTATAATAAATATCAAGAAATAATTTAAGAGTCAAAATATTGGTATAAAATGTTCGTCAAATACTTTTCATTGCACACCTGTTAGTTAAGTTTTTTTGGTAAAACCGATTAATTCATTAGTTTTAACGTGAAGATTAGCTTCAAACCCATTATTTACTAACTATAAATTTAATTAACATGGCAGGAAAATTAACAGCGTATTGCATGAAGACTAAAGAGAAAAATGTAGAAATGCAAGATGCGGTGATCACTAAAACATCTCGTGGTGGCTACATGGCTCAAGGCAACGACGGTAAAGGAAATAAAATGACTACTATGCTTGGCGAAGCAAGAGCATTAGAAGCAGTAAAAGATGGTGTTGCTAAGAAAGGATGGTAGTTAAACATTCGACTTTAAATTATTAAACATAAGATAGAGCAGCTCAAATTGAGCTGCTTTTCTTATTATACCCATATTATGATTTAATGAGTTTAAATAAAAAACCACCAAAAAGTATTTTTGATGGTTCAACGCTATTTTAAGTATTATCTATAGCCTAATCTATATTCTCAATAATCCCCGCAATACCCTGTCCGCCGCCAATACAAGCAGTTACTATTCCGTATTTTTTATTCAAACGTTTCATATCATGTATTAACTGGACAGATAATTTTGCACCACTGCAACCTAACGGATGCCCCAAAGCAATTGCACCACCGTTTACATTAATGATATCTTTATTTAAGCCAAGTTCCCTAATTACTGCCAATGATTGAGATGCAAAAGCCTCGTTTAACTCAAATAAGTCAATATCATTTAAAGTCATTCCTGCTTGCTTTAATACTTTTGGCACTGCTTCTACCGGGCCAATGCCCATGATGCGTGGATGCACACCTGCACTTGCACAATTTACCAAACGAGCAATTGGTTTTAAGCCTAATTCGTTCACCATTCTCTCACTCAGAACTAGTACAAAAGCTGCACCATCACTTGTTTGAGATGAGTTGCCCGCTGTTACGGTACCACCAGCTGCAAATGCTGGTTTAAGTTTTGCCAAACCTTCTAAAGTTGTATCTGTTCTTACACCTTCATCTGTATCTACAATGTATGTTTTAGTTTTTTTCTTACCTGTTTCATCTACATAAACCTGCTCCACATTTATTGGTAAAATACCACTTTTAAAATAACCTTCTTTAATGGCTGTTGCAGCTTTCATGTGGCTTTCATAACTAAATGCATCCATATCTTCTCTGTTCACATTGTATTCTGCAGCTACTGCTTCAGCAGTTAAACCCATGTTTAAGTAATAATCAGGTTCATCTTTAGCAATAGAATAAGCGGGCACTGTTTTCCAACCTGCAGTTGGTACCAAACTCATACTTTCAACTCCCCCTGCTATAAAACATTCGCCCATGCCACTGCGAATTTTTGCAGTAGCCATCGCAATACTTTCCAAGCCACTTGCGCAATATCGGTTAATGGTAATACCAGGTGCTGAAAAACCTACAGCTCTTGCCGCAATAATTCTTCCTACTTGTAACCCCTGCTCAGCTTCAGGTACAGCATTTCCCACAATTACATCATCTACCCTTGTTGGATCAAGTTGTGGCACACTCGCCAACAAACCTTTAATTACATCTATCGCCAAATCATCTGGTCGAGTAAATCTAAAACCACCTTTTTTGCTTTTTGTAACGGCTGTCCTATAACCTGCTACGATGTATGCTTCTTGCATGTTGTATTTTTTTTAGACAACCGACGACTGACAACAGACAACGGATGCTTTGTTATAATGTAGAATTCTTTTTTGGGACTCTCAGTATTAAATCTCTATTCAACAACTTTTCGCTGCCCGCCTCCTATCTTTTTTTGTTCAAAACCAACAAAAAAAGGATATCCGTCTAAGCAGCGCAGCCCTTCATATTAATATCATTTTTCAACTTTTACCTAAGCGTACTTAAGCACTTTAGCTTAAATCTAACTTCTTCAATATAGTTAGTTGTTTATGCAACCTTTTACCAAAGTTATCATTTTTAATCAAGTTTCAAAAAAAATGATAAGTTATATTTGCAGCAATTATGTACAACCTTCTTCGCAGTTTTCTTTTTATGTTCGATGCAGAAAAAGTGCATCATTTTTCAATGAATGGGTTAAGGCTGCTTTGTAAGATTGAGTTTATCAAAAAAATGATTGTTCAGCAATATTCGGGTTGGGGGTTAGGAGTTACGGGTTACGGGTTAATAAACTCGAAACCTATAACTCGCAACTCGCAACTTTTACAACTTCCCTTCAAAAATCCCGTCGGTCTAGCAGCAGGTTTCGATAAAAATGCAAAATATTTAAACGAACTAGAAGCACTTGGGTTTGGTTTTATAGAAATAGGAACTGTAACCCCTTTGCCCCAAGATGGAAATCCTACTCCACGTTTATTCAGACTTAAAAAAGATAAAGGCCTCATAAACCGAATGGGGTTTAATAACGAGGGAGTGCAAATAGTTGCTGAGCGTTTGAAAGAATGGAACAAAAAAGTTGACGGGTTACGGGTGACGGGTTATGGGCTAAATGAAAACTCCACCAGCAACTCGAAACCGCAAAAGCCCAAATTAATTATCGGTGGCAACATCGGCAAAAACAAAGCTACTCCTAATGAAAATGCCTGGAAAGATTATGAAATTTGCTTTAATGCCTTACACGATTATGTAGATTATTTTGTAGTAAACGTTAGCAGTCCAAATACACCGGGTTTACGAGAACTCCAAGAAAAAGAACCACTTAAAAAAATCCTTACTCATCTTCAAGCACTTAATAAAAATTTTGCGGAGCAAAAACCAATTCTTTTAAAAATTGCGCCAGACCTTACCGAAACACAAATTGATGATGTAATAAATTTAGCGCAGGAAATTAATTTGGATGGCTTGGTTGTTGCAAATACCAGCCTTGATAGAACTAAACTTGTAACCCCAAACTCATCACTCCAAACTATTGGAGCCGGCGGGCTAAGTGGTTTACCTGTAAAAAAAAGAGCAACAGATATGGTAAAGTATATACATTCCAAAACTGGTGGAACAATTCCCATTATTGCAAGCGGTGGTATTTTCACAGGAAAAGATGCAGCAGAAAAATTACAAGCAGGTGCATTTTTGGTACAAGTTTGGACAGGTTTTGTTTATGAGGGTCCTGCAATAGTAAAAAACATTTGTAACTATATTGCAGCCCAAAAAAACATTGAACATTGAACATTGAACATTGAACATTGAACATTGAACATTGAACATTGAACATTGAACATTGAACATTGAACATTTTACATTGAACATTGAACATTGAACATTAAATAAGAGTTATAATCAACCATTCACAACAACATGGAGCATTTATTTACATCAGAAAGTATAATTAGTTTTTTTGTATTGGTTATTCTTGAAGTAGTTTTAGGAATAGACAATGTAATTTTTGTAAGCATCATCATGAACAGGCTACCAGATGCGAAGCAACAAAAAAGAGCCCGTCGTTTCTGGATGATTTCAGGTATTACTGTAAGAAGTTTATTGTTAATGGCACTTGGATGGTTGTTATCTCAAAAAGGAAATTATATAATTCCTGAAAGTTGGTTTGGAAAAGGATTTGACCTTGCAAGTATTGTTATGCTGGTAGGTGGCTTATTTCTTATTTATAAATCAGTAAAAGAAATACACGGTAAGCTGGAAGGTGAAGATCATATGGGAGATGCAAATGCCGGTAAACTTACCCTAGGCAAAGCATTGGTACAGATTGTTATTATAGATGCTGTATTTTCATTTGATAGTATCATAACCGCTGGTGGTACGGCAAAATATGTTGAAATTATGATTGCTGCAGTTGTTATTGCGATGATAATTATGTTCACTTTTAGTCCTACTATTTCTGCATTTATACACAAACACCCTACACTTAAAATGTTGGCTTTATCCTTTTTGGTAATGATAGGGTTGAGTTTGGTAATGGAAGGCTGGGCACCTGAAAAAGCGCATGAACTTGGGTTAAAAAACTACATTTATTTTGGTATGGCATTCTCATTTTTGGTTGAGTTACTTAATATGACAATGATGAAAAGGCAGAATAAAAAGAGAGTGGTAAGACTCAATGAGCCATTTCTGCAAGGAAATGAAAATAATGGTGAAAGTAGCGACATGGCGAAATAAGAGCCAGCAATATATTTAGCTGGCTCCTTACCCCCCCCCTATATTTAATGATTTATTTTATAACGCCCGGTCATAAATGTAGCAGACATATTTACATTGCTAATCGCCTCAATTTTTAAATATTTCAAACCCGTAGCTGAAGGTATAGTAACATTTATATCATTAGGATCATCATATTCAGCAAAGAGCTGCCCATTTGGTAAATAAAGCGAAGCTTTCATATCAATATTATCACTTACAATCGTTACAGGTCCGGGATTTCTAAAATTAATTTTGATAAAATCTTCATCACCAGCTTGCTCTAAAATACCGGTTATGTCAGATGAAGAAATCATAGCCCCTCCCATAGGCTGGTTAGGAAAATCATCATCTTTCAATTCTACCTGATTATTCAAATAAGCAAAATCATTTTGTGGCACATTAAAAATATTTATTGGGCAAGACTGATCAAACCAGTTATTCACTCTTTTAAGAAAACCATTTCCCATAATTGGAGTAAAAGAAAGTGGCCCAGTACCAAAACCTGGATGGTATTCTGTAAGAAAATTACAATTAGAGTTATATAAACTTTGATGTAATAAACCCATCGTGTGAGCAAGCTCATGTGAAGTAGTTAATGCTATTTCCACAAGGTCATTTCCGTGTACACTCGTAAACACAAAGCATGGGTTATTGCTAAGACGATTACCTAAACCAGCAGTAGGTGATACGCCAAAAACACTATTTGGAAATCCCAATTCCGTGGAACGGTTTATTAAGATACATACTTGCTTATTCGCTGTTGGATATGCATCATATAAAGACTGTTCAGTTGTAAAAAGTATATTAAAAGGAGAAAAATCATCTTTTACTAATTCCAATACCATATCTTTTTGCTCTTGTCGTAAAGAAGAAGGGGCACAAAACCTAACATTATTCACAAGCGGACTTGTTACATTACCGCCTTGTGCAGAACCAAATCCGGGTCTAACTACCGCACCGTCAAAGTCGAGAAAAATTAATAACTCAGCAGCCCTGCCACTTGCATTGTTTTGTGCATTTCGTGCCATCGCATTTTTAAATTCAGGGGAGACATTAGCCATTGCTTCCTCCATGCCACAACGAAGTGGCTGTTGTATTTCAGCAATTACATTTTCTGCCCCAGATTCTATTGAATTTTTTTGGCATGCATTCAATACAAAGATGCACACACTTAAAAGAACGTATACTTTTTTCATATTGTAAGTTTTAGATTTATAACTTTTTGATGAATGATTTTATAAAACAGATTAGTATCCAATTTTAATTTATCCCCTGTACACCTTGATACCATTTTTAAAAGTGCCATACTTCATAGTTAGGCTAATGAGAAAAAGCAACATGGATTCTGTACTTCGGGCATGTTTCATTTCTCCCAAATCGATTATACATTCTCTTTTCCATTCAAATTCTTTTACCAGTAAATCGGCAACGGTTGATTTAGCTTCATCATTATCGCCACATATAAACAAATCAATGTTTCCGTTATTAAGCATATTTGGTTTTACCATTAATTCATAATTAATAGTGTTAAGCGCCTTTACCACTTTTGTGTCCGGTAATAATTTTTGTATCTCCTCCCCTAATGAATTATCATTTCCAATGGTTAACCTTGGTGGCATACCCAAAGAAAAATCAACAGGGTTTGCAGCATCTATCAAAATTTTATTTTTGAAGTTTTTTTCTTCAGCAAGCTTTATTGCTTCTAAAGAAAAAATACCCATGGTACAATTAAAAATAATATCGGCAAAATCAGCAGCATCGGAAAAAGTTCCATGCTTTGCATTATGAGTTTCAGCCCATTTGATTGCATTTGTATTGGCACCATCTCTTGAGCCTAGCATTAGGTTGTGTCCATTTGCTACGAAGCCGCTACCAAGGGTTTGTGCTACTATTCCGGATCCTAAAATTCCTATATTCATGGTTTCTAATTTTTAATAAAAGTAAAATCTATAACTCCTAAAAAAAATACCCCAATTGAGGTAAAGCATATTTTACTGAAAACTAATAGATAAATTTGGTTGTGATAACATCAGAAATATCGCATTTACAAATTTCCGATCAGGACAAATTACGGAAGGCCAGCAAAAATGTAGTTGCTGCTAAAACTGCTGTGGCTAAGATTAAACAAAAAGAAATTTTAGCGGATCTTCTGGAAATGAATGGCCTTCATGATGAAAGTAGAATCTTATGGAATGAAATTGCTCAAGCACCTTGTAGTGATGTTTATAGAGCAATGTGTTTTAGAAAAATTACACAGTCTTTTTTAAATCAAAGAAATCATGATAGTGCTGCTGAACAATCGTTGCAGGCACTTAACATCATACGTAAAACACCACTTTGCTCTCAGGAAGAAATTACAGAATATTTTCAAATACTTAATCAGAGTTGTTTTGCATTTTACTTTTGCAATAACGCAGATAAGGTTGAAGAATGTGTAAAGGAACTTAGAAAATTATTTTCCACTATCAATGATTTATCGCAACAAATAGATTTTTACTTTTCCGTTTCACTTCACTTTTTAATGAAGTATCGTTGGTACCAGTTACCGGAAGAAGCAGTCTCACACTGCCAATTTTATCTTCATCTGGCAAAACAAACAAAAAATGCTCTTACTATAGGAATGGCAATTACAGGTAATGCATTTGTACATTTATGGAGAGAAGAAATTGCTGAATCCAGATCCTTATTTAAAGAAGCCATTAAATTATTTGATGAAAAAAATTATGGTTTTTTAATGATCTGTTACACATACATGGCCATTGGATACCGAATGCAAAATAATGTATCAATGACGGAACTGTGGTCAAAAATAACAATTGAAAAAGCTGAAAAAACAGGAAACAAAGTTTATCATGCAATTTCAATGGCAAATTTATCATGGGTGTATGCAACAAGAAAAAATTGGTTGTATGCAGAAGATCATGCAAGAAAATCTTTTGATTTTTTGATGAAATCTAATGTATTGTACTACCTATCAATTTTTCCTTTAGTAGATTCTTTAATGCAAAAAAATGAAATAAACGAAGCAGGAAAATATGTTTTCTTTTTACTTCATCCGAATGCAAAAAAATTACCTCTTTCATTAACAGAAAATATTAAAACGTTTACATCTGCTTGGGTCGGCGGAGAAACTTTGGTATTGAGAGATCTGCTCGACGATATTATTTGCGAAGCAAAAACTACCGGCTACTATTAATGAATACAAAGCTCATACAAATATTATATATTAATAAATCCATAGCGGAAACGCTTAAATGGAGTGTCGATTTTGCATCTGAAAAAAATACAAATTGTGAAATTGCCGCTAACTATGATGAAGTAAAAGTATCATGTAATTTATTGTTAGCAGACCCGATAAGTTTTAATAGCCTTTGCGAAAATGATAAACAGCCACTTTTTCCTGTACTTATTTTGACAAACAATATCGCTGATGATTTACCGCTGGCAGAGGCTCTTTATAAGGGCATAGACGGAATTGCAGATATAAGTGAAGGACCTGCGGTTACCCTATTAAAAATAAAAAACCTGCTGGAAAATAAAAAAGATGAAACTCAAAATTTATTATTAAAAATAATACAAAACAGCAACATTAAAACCAAGCATTTACAACATACAGACTATGGGTTAACCACAAAAGAAAAGCAAATTTTAAAATTAATGAAAGAGGCTAACCATTTAAAACTAATTGCCCAACTCACTAATACAACATATGAAACTGTGAGGACCCACGTTAAAAATATTTATAAAAAAATTGGAGTAGCTTCCGCATCAGAAGCGGTAATTAAAGCCTTGCAAATGGATTTAAATTAATTTTCAATTAGGCCTGTGTAAGCAACGTAGCGGCTACCAAAGCTGCAGTTTCAGTTCTTAATCTTGTATTGCCAAGTGCCACCGCAGTAAAATTATTTTGCAAAGCAAGCGCTATTTCATCTTTTGTAAAATCACCTTCTGGTCCTATTAAAATAGTTGATCCGTGAACTAGTTGAGGAGATGGTTGACTAATAATTTTTTTTAATGATATTTTATTTTGCTCTTCGCAATGAGCTATAAATTTATTTTCAGATAAATCTTCTTTTATTAATTTTTCAAACTTTACCGGCTCATTTAAAATTGGCAACCATGCTTGTTGAGATTGTAACATAGCACTTATTAAAATACCTTTCATCCTGTCAAATCTGATGTGTTGTTTTTCTGTTCTGTCGCATAACAGCAACACAATTTGAGCCACGCCAATTTCTGTAGCTTTTTCTAAAAACCATTCCAGCCTACTGTTATTTTTTACGGGTGATATGGCTATGCAAACTTTATTTGTTGATGGTTTTACAGTTGAGCTATCAATAATTTTTACTGTACATTTCTTTTTATGCGCCTCTGTTATTTCAGCAGTATAAATATTTCCTAGCCCATCTGTAAGCTTTAATTGTCGGCCTTCCTGCATGCGCAATACCTGCACAATATGCTTGGAGTTTTCTTCATTTAAAACAACAATATTGTTGGAAGAAGAAATAGGCTCGGTATAGAAAAAAGGTAATGACATTTAAATGATAAAGTTTTAAAACGGTGCTTCATCATCAAACTGCCCATCGTTCATTTTACTACCTTTTTGTATGTATAAACTTGCTCCATCACTTCCTCCACCCTGCACAGGTTTCCAGTTGCCACCACCGCCAAGATTAGGATTAAAGTCATCTCCGCCACCTTCTTCTTCAATAAAGCGCTGTATGTGCAATTCTGCTTTTAATTTAATTGTATCCAAACTACCATTTCTATGTTTTGCAATTTTCACATAGGTTTCTCCTTTGTTGCTTTCCCCCATTTCGTTGGTAGTTACATCATAATAATCTGGGCGGTATAAAAACATAACCATATCCGCATCCTGCTCAATAGCACCCGATTCCCTCAAATCACTCAATTGTGGAATTTTATTTCCTTCTTTTCTTTTTTCCACTTCACGACTCAACTGCGAAAGTGCAATAATAGGCACCTGTAATTCTTTTGCAAGTCCTTTTAAATCTCTTGATATTTTACTGATTTCCTGCTCACGGTTGCTGTTTCTGTCAGCACTTCCACTCATTAACTGCAAATAATCAATAATAATAATTCCTATATTATGTTTGTTTTTTAAACGACGGCATTTTGCTCGCAATTCAAAAATATTTAGTGCCGCAGAGTCATCAATAAAAATGGGCGCCTTACTTAATTTTTCAATTCCTTTTTTATAAAGTTGTTTCATTTCATGCTCTTCCAATTTACCCCGGGCAATTTTTTCAAGCCAAATTTCACTTTCAGCACTCAAAATCCTTTGTACCAACTGGCTGCTGCTCATCTCCAGACTAAAAAAGCCAACTGCAGTAGGTTTTGTAGGATGCAAAGCCGCTGTACGGGCAAGGTTTAGAGCAAATGCAGTTTTACCTACTGAGGGTCTTGCTGCAAGAATAATTAAATCCGTTGGTTGCCAGCCATAAGTTAATCTATCTAAAGAAGGAAAACCGGTAGGTACACCCGTCATCTCATCCTGACGGTTACGCATTTCTTCAATACGGTTGATCGTTTTTACTAAAACGGTGGCAATATCATCAAAATTTCTACGAAGGTGATTGTTGGTTATTTCAAACAATTTCGATTCAGCTGTATCCAACATATCAAATACATCGGTGCTGTCTTCGTATGCTTCACCAATAATTTCTCCGCTTATTCTTATAAGTTCTCTTTGTATAAATTTTTGTAGAACAATACGACTGTGGGCTTCAATATTGGCAGATGAAACCACCACGTTGGTTAGTTTAGTTACTGCATAAGGTCCACCCACAAAATCAAGTTCTTCCTTAAATTTTAATTCTTCTACCACAGTCAATAAATCGATCGGCAAATTTTTAATTTGCAGTGACTGCATTGCTTTGTATATTTTTTGATGAGCTTCTACATAAAAACACTCAGGTTTTAATATTTCTATTACAGTATCAAATGCAGATTTCTCCAACATAATGGCCCCTAAAATTGCCTCTTCTAAGTCTTTTGCCTGTGGAGGAATTTTCCCAAATACCATGTTCCCACTTTCCAACAGGGGTTTTCTTCTTACTTTATCTTTATTAAAATTCTTTAATTCCATTATTAATTTCTTCTTTAGGTTGTTTGTTTGAGATCTTAACGCTAAGGTGCGGCTAAGGTAAATCCAATCAGGTAATATTAAATTAACATTTAGGCCTTATCAACTATAATTTTATAATTATACAGCTTTCATTCACAGGCAAAGGTAGTTTATACACCGCTTTTTCACATCTTAATTAACATCTTACCTTCAATGTGTATTTGTTATTTCATCTTTTTATCAACAAAAAATACGTCCCACTTTTTCTTTTTTTACACGTGGAAATGTTTTTGAAGGGCAAAATAATGTTGAAGTATTTTTACTTTTCCCCTATGTAAATTTTGCTACAGTAGCTCGCTATGTGCCCCGCCTCAATTGCCTATATTTGCAACTTAATTTTTATGTACAAATGATCATTTCTTACAATTGGCTTAGCGAATATTTACCAGTGTCCATCGAACCTCAAAAATTGAGTAAAATACTTACTGCAATTGGTCTGGAAGTAGAAAGTCTACACAACTACGAATCATTGAAAGGTGGGTTGAAAGGTATAGTTGTCGGCGAAGTGTTAACCTGCGAAAAGCACCCGGATGCAGATAAGTTAAAAATAACCACTGTAAACATTGGCGAAGCTGAACCGGCACAAATAGTTTGTGGTGCAAATAATGTAGCGGCTGGGCAAAAAGTTTTGGTTGCAACTGTGGGCAGCACATTATACCCATCCACAGGCGAACCATTAAATATTAAAAAAGCAAAAATAAGGGGTGTAGAAAGCTATGGAATGATATGCGCCGAGGATGAGATTGGATTAGGGGAAAGCCATGCAGGCATTATGGTATTGGCTGATGAAACGGTGCCTGGCACAAAAGCAGCAGATATTTTTGAAACCTATAATGATTATATTTTTGAAATAGGGCTTACACCAAACCGTATGGATGCTATGAGCCACCTTGGCGTAGCCAGAGATGTATGTGCGTATTTGTGGCACCACGATAAAAAAGAATTGCGTGCAATTTTACCATTTAAAAATGGCTTTAAAGCAGATAACAATGAACTTCCAATAAGTGTAACCA
>JANPIF010000058.1:0-14681 GCA_031424845.1 Ferruginibacter sp. | reverse complement strand
AGCCCTTCATCGTAATAAGCAGCCAACATTTTATTAAAAGCAATGTTCTTTTCAATTTTTTGTGCTTTAGTTGGTAGCGCAATAACAGCAGCCACGCATAAAACCATCAAGCACTTTATGGGTAATACTAATTTCATAAATGAATATTTATTTTTGTTGAATTATGATAATGTTTTTACAAAAGTTATTTTGATAAATAAATAATACCGTTTTTCATTACAAAATTTACTTTGCGCATATTGGCAATATTTTCTATTGGGTCACCCGTTACTGAAATAATATCAGCTAAAAATCCACTTTTAATTTGCCCCAATTCATCGCTGTGAAAAACTTTTGCATTTACAGATGTGGCTGATTGTAATACTGCCAAGGGCTTCATCCCATAGTCAACCATCATTTCCATTTCTCTCACATTATCACCATGTGCAAATACACCAGCATCGCCGCCAAAAGCAATGGTTACGCCACTCTTCAGTGCCATTGCAAAACTTTTTCTTTTTTGTTGTATACGGTTGGGCTCCGCATCTGTGCCTTTTTTCCAACCGGCGTATTGCGCCGTTGCATCACCAGCAGCCAATGTTGGACAAAGCGCCACGCCCCTGTTTTTCATCAATGTAAAAATTTCTTCATCCCCATCATCGCCATGCTCAATGGTTTCTACACCTCCTTCTATCGCCCTGCGCATCCCTTCTTTTGTACCCGCATGTGCTACTACCGGTCTACCCGTAGTTGTAGCAACCTTCACCATATTTTTTATTTCCTCCACAGTAAATGTAGGCATGCTTGTATTATTCAATCCCCACCTGTAATCGGCATATATTTTTATCACATCTGCACCATGCCCTATCTGGTCCCTCACAGTAGCAGTTAAGTTGGCACCATCACTCTCTTCTGCTCCTTTTATTAAGTCCAATTCTGTCACGTCAGATTTTGGACCATAACTCCCCGTAGCTACAATAGCCCTTCCCGCTACAATCATTCTTGGCCCCGGTATTAATCCTTTATTGATGCTTAGTTTCAACCCCACATCATCATACCCGGCGCCCTCTGTGCCAAGGTCCCGCACAGTTGTGAAGCCAGCCATCAACGTGGATCTTGCATGGTTCACTGCCCGCACCAAACGCTCTGCCCTGCTCTCTTTCAGCACCTGGTCGTTCCAGGCTGTTTCGTTGTACGGATGTAAAAATAAATGTGAATGACCTTCAATAAGCCCCGGCAAAAGTGTTTGCCCCGGCAATAAAATGCTGCTGTCAGTTGGCTTAGCATTATTTTGTGGGCCCGCATATAAAATACTTTGACCCTTTACAATTACTACCCAATTACTATGCATTTCTACACCATCAAAAACCCTGTCAGGTTTTAACAAAATATTTTTTTGCTGTGCAAAAGTTGTAACAAATATGGTAAGCAAAAAGAAGGTAAATCGAAATCTCATGTGAGTATTTTAACTTTCAAAATACATCATAATAACGAGAAAAGGTTAATGCCTTTGTAAGTATTCTAAATCATGATAAACGCAGTAAACTAATTGCCGGTATTATTATGGGTTCACCGGCAAATTTTCCAGCTTCGGAAGGGCTGTTGAGAAACAACAAAGCGTATTTTTTTTAAAACAAAAAGAGGCTGCTATTGCAGCCCCTTCCTTAGTTCTCATAAAAATATTTACTGTGGTTTGGTAACCGAATTCATTTGTAAAGTAACAGCAGTTTGTGCCAGCAATCTACCATTCACGGATGCACCAGTCTGCATGTTTATACCTGTAGCCCCTAAAATAATCCCTTCAAAATGACTGGTGGTACCAAGGGTTACCGCACCGGCTGCCTGCCAAAAAATATTTTTCGCCTGTGCTCCACCTACTAACGTAATATTTACTGCAGAACTCACATTAAACGTACCTGCTATCTGAAAGATAAATACATCGTTCGGTCCGCCGGCAATAGTAATATCTGTAGGTATTAATAAAGAAGTTGTCCATTTATACAAACCAGGTGTAAGTGTTTTGCCGCCAATATCGCCTGCACTAAGGTTTAGAAAATCTGGGTTTACACGCCCCGCTGCATCCACATATGCAGTCTCCATATCGCTGATAGAGGTTGTAAGCCTGCTTGCATCTATTATAGTGCAAGGTGCCGGACCGGCAGCATCTACTGAATAAATATTACCTGTAACTTGTGCACACGACACAAGGATGGCTGCACCAGTAATTGGGCTTGAACCCACATCGCCGGTAATGGTAGATTTATACACATTTGTAACACCAGTTTTTGAAAGTACCACATAGTTTCCCGCTACGCCCAGTGCCACTACAGCCTGAGCATTTTGTGGTTGTGCACTTCTCCCATCAGCCACTTGCAAGCCTGCAATTGTTTGAGGTGAATTACTAAGGTTTTCTTTTTTGCAACCTGCTAAACCCAAAAATAACAGCGCCATGGATGACAAAATGATTTTGTTTGTTTGCATCATAATAATTTTTAATAGTGAAGTGAAATTATTACCGCATAAAATTTTGTGAGACAATCAATGATTGAATTTAAATGATGGTCGTTATTAAAATCGGGTACGGGTGTAGGATAAAAATTTAATTAACCGGTGGTGATGTGAAAGGTGTACGGTTAATCTTAAAAGTAGGCGTATTGAATATTGTATTGCAGCATTTGCAATAACCCCGCCATTTATTAAAATTCATCCATTAAATAATTAATGTAGTAATTATACGGATTGCTGTTTGTTATAAATTTAGATGGGTTTTGATATTTTTTGTTAAACCAAATAACTGTTTGGTCTGTTCATTCTTATAGATTTTACATTTCTTGCAGTGTCAAATTTGTAATTTTTACAGGATTAACAACCTTGTTTTAAATACTTTTCCTTTTTTATCAATTAAAGTAAGATTGTAATTTCCTGAGGCTACATTTTTAGGAAGATCAATTGTTATCTTACCTCCACTATAATTGTTGTTATAATAAATATTATTTGTCCATATTAAATGGCCGGCTTCATTTATAAGCTCCATTTTATAACTGCCAACCGATTTTTTACCAAAATGTAAGTTCAATGATTTCCCTGAAACCGGGTTTGGATACACACTAATGTCTGACATATATTTTTCAGCAGCTACTTTCACAATGGTGCTGTATTTTACCATACCATTTATATACCTAACCTTAATTCTATAAAAATTATTATCATCAAAAGGGTACATTTCAGTATGAATGTAGTTTGCATCATTGCCATTGTTCATTTGGGCAGCGTTTTTATGTATGGCATTAAAAGACCTTGTATCAGCACTTTTCTCAACTATATATTCCATCACATTATTTTCTGCTACAGTCTTCCATTTTATGGCAATGCTGCCATCAATATTTCGCACGGCATTTAAAATAGTTTCATTGTTCGCTAAAACAGTTGGTGTTTTAAAAACAAGCATAAACCTGTTTGTTTGTGACGAAAGCGGATCCGATGTAACATTAAAATTGATGAAACTACTATCACTTAATGAAACTGGTGACTGGGTTTGTAAAAAATTATCTACCAACCATGCTTCCTTACTCAGGTCCATATTTTGTGGCACTATTAAAATTGTGTAGGCTTGTGGCAGTAAATGATTTGAAAAATAAAATATCGTATCAGTATTTACAATCAAACTTCTCCCTTCAATGGCCAAGTAAACATTGTCCCTTTTTATACAAAAATTTTCACCTCCGTTCATAATTTTCAATGCATCATCGCCATTTACCTCATTGCTCATATCTGTATCAAATGCTACTGCGTTTCCATCTGCAATTAAGGCTGTATTGGTAAGAAGTGAAGTGCGTAAAAATTGTCTCCTTGTTGTTACTCTTGTTTCTGCTATCGATCTATTGACTAGCGTGGAGCCACCTGTTTTTATATTTTCTGAAAAGCCAATGGTGCCTGCAGACCCAGTGCAGTGTACAAAAAAAGCCTGACCAGATTCTATTGTTTTATGAACCCCTGCATAGTTGCCACCACCTGGCACGGGAATCCATCCATTTGTTGCAGATATTGTTTGATAACCTCCAACGCCGTACATACCCACAAGCGATGGATCCCAAGTGTAAAAAGCAGTGTCCACACCACCCGTTTTTATGAGCTGGGTAAAGTCTATTTGAGAAGCATAAGGGTTACCTATCGATTCAAACTTCCCACTGTCTATAGCAATCGTGAGAGGAGGATTTGCGGGCGTAAATAAAGTTCCTTTTATTCTTAAGACTGTAGGCGAAGTACCACTACCTGTTGAAACTGTTCTATCGCCTCTTACAAAAAGCATATAGCCTTTAGCATTGTCTATTAAAGTAGAAGTGGATGATGGTCCCTGAGTAAACGTATTGGTTAAACTGTTGTACGATTTAATGGAAGTGAAGGCAGTAGCCAAATCATAACCGGCAGCCACACCAAGGGGATTGGTAACCTGCGTGCCATAACCTACAGTGGCTGCACCTGCTTCTTGCCAGCTATCTCTAATTGTTTGGCCATTTGCAGGCACTGCAAGAAATTGCCAACTTTTACCATGACCTCCAGTACCAACATTTATAAATCGCTCAATGATAAATCTTCCCGAACCATAACTTACGCCAGCACCGGCACCAATAGCAGATACAGCAGCCGTTTGAGCAGCATTTGATTGCATGGTGACATTATAATTGCCTAATGCCAAATTACCAATGGTTAGTTTTAATTCCTTGTAAATTTTTATATCTTTATTTAGAGAGATTCCAGAACCGGTATTTTTCACTTCAAGTATGTTCATTAGTGTGACACTGCCTGCGTTACCTGGAAAAGACTGTGTAGCATTTCCATTTAAAATAATACTTCCTGCATTTGTTAATATACCGCTGTTGTCAAAATTTGAGTTTGTAACAAGGGAAGCGTTTTTACCAATATTTAACACCGCTCCCGCCCCAATGACAATTGTTCCATGCGGGTTTTGTGCTTGTAAAGAAATACAAAAGCAAAATAAAAGTACACACAAAAAAGGTTTACATATTTTCATTAAATAATTGCATTTTTCCATGAGTTCAATTATTAATAAACTGTTTACTCGTTGTGAGCAATTTTATGTTTGCATACATGTTGTGCATTACCTGCATATGAGGCGCAGTAAGCACCGCCAGAAAAAGAAAGACGTAAGCAATGAGTTCGTTGGTACCTAAAAAAAGAAACCCCGTACATCCAAATATTAAAAAACCCACAAAAGAAATTACAGAATAAAAACCAATCTCTTTGGCAATGGTCAATCTGGAAATGAGGCCATTTTTATTGAGGTAGCTGAAGATGTTTTTTAAAGAAAATACAGAATGCCAAAGAACAAAGTAAAAGGTAAAACCCAATATCATGGGAAGAAAATAGAGTACAATTAAAAGTGTTGCGTATTCAATAAAAAATTTACCAAACTCATTAAACTTTATATTGTTTGTAAGTATGTACCATATTGATATTATGAAGAAGCTAATACCACTGAATATTAATATGTGGTAACGAAAATTATAAATGAAGGAAATGAACATTTCATTTTGTTTACCCGATTCAAACAAGGCACACAATGGTTTCAAGGTTTCAAAATGCGGAAGTATAATAACGAAGAGAATGAGAATACCATAAGAGGTAACAAAGAATTTGCCTGACATTTTTGTGCTGTTAAACTGAATTAAATCTGTTTCGCCAAAGTGAAAAGCAGCTATGACAATAAACAATAAATTTGTCGCAACAGGAAACAGCCAAAAAAGAAGCGCAAAAGCAGCCAGCCTTGCTATGTAATTGAAATGAAATCTTTTTGCTGAAAAGGCTTTTTTATTGGGTGCATTTTCGGTAGCTACAAGCATATCTGCCGCACCATGAGGTATACCGAGCAATACTATACCTGCAATAAATAAAATGAATTGCACTTGTGCTGAAAACGGATAGATAAACTGCTGAAGTAATAACAGCGCAATACCTATAGAAATTAAAATGATACGCATAAAAAAATTTATTTTAAATTAATACTGACTTTCCAATACAATGGTTCAAGACTATAATAAAATAATCTCCCCTAATCTGTTATTCGAAACTGCATTTCTTCAACTGTAATGGTGTTGGTATTGTTATTATTACTTTTTATAAAAACTTCTACATAATCATTGGTGGTGAGATCTAGTTCTGTAATAAAACTTATTTGAAAACTTTGGTTATTGGTTGCTGCTGCCATAGAGGCTAAGGGTGTTGCAATTACTACTCCATTTTTGGCTATCACTATGGAGAAGTCACTGTTTGAAGCGGGTGCTTTTGCTCCAATTACAACAAATACTTTTCCCACAATATCTGTTTTATCTGTGTAGGTAATTCTATTAGATGTGGCTGAGAATTTTTTAGCATTTATGGTAGTGGTTGTACCAGCTATTTTATAAAAAGTATTGGATGCTGGTAAAGAAGTAGCTGTGCTGTTTGCAGTCATGTACAGAAAAGCAAGCGCCCTTGAGTTTGGAATACCCGTATTAGATATCATCTGCCAGCCAGGTGTATAAGAATCAAAACCCGTCACATAAGTTGTTACACCTCTAAACATGTTGGTTGTCATTCTACCACGATCTATTAAAGCGCCACTATTTACTTTTACACCTGTTTGACCGGTATAAATAAAGTAATTATTAGCTAAGTCAACATCATCTATAACAGAAGCTGCTAAAAACTCAATGCCTGATCCGGCAGATATACCTGTAAAGAAGCAAAGGCTTGCGCAAAACTTACCTAGCGTTCCTGTTATTTTTAAGCCATCTGTACAATTCCAATAATTTTGTTTAAGGGTTATAGCTTTAAAACCACTGATCTGCCCCACGCCCAAACTTGGTATACCAATTTCTACTACTGAGCTACCGGCAAAAATATTGCAGAATTTAGTACCTGTTGCATCAGTAAAATCATATGCTTTTGTGGAGGCACTTAACGGAATTACGGCAAGGTCAGTTATAAAAACGCTTACACCGGTGCTGCGCAAAATACCGCCGCTTACCGATGACATTAGACCGTCTTTTGCAGGATCCATTCCTCTTAATCCGGCACCATTAAGAGAAAGGTAATTGGGAGAAATATCTACAATACCCGAAAAAATATACATTTTTGTTGCATCCAGGGTAATGGCACTGCCAACCGGCGTTGGTAAATCGCTTAGCGCAGAAACATTTACAATGTTGGTGGTTGCCCGAGTAGATGGTATGGCTTCCCACCTACTGTTGTTATAAATATTAAGTGCTTTAGTAGTAGTGTTATACAACTGAAGCGCATTGGCGGGTAAAAGAATTGAATCTCGCTGCGCTGTTGTCATCCTCGGTATAAGCAAGCCATATTTGGTAGAAGAAATATCAAGCATACTTGACGTATCTGGTCCTGCACCGGTTGCATTAATAGCAATGTTTTGTGCTGATACCAAAGTAGCGAGCACGCAAAAGAGCGTTAGTAGTAGGTAATTTTTCATGTGTCAGGGTTTATAAATCGTAAATATTAAAACATAAAATCATACTTTTTATTGTAGTTAAGGTCGTAGTATAAGGATATTAAGAGGGTAGAAATTATTCGACATGTAAAAATTTTTAAATATTTGTTATAACACAAAAAACTACCATCCTTGGACAGATAAGTGTTAACTTTTTTTTCTCTGATTCAAATATATCCAAGTTGTTTGCTTCAATAACATTCAATCTGTTTGTGTAGAAGGTTTAAATATTTATTTAATTAAGGACACAGTGGAGGATGTTTTGTGGGCTGTAAATATTTACTTTTTCAGTGTGCGCTGGTTATAACATACCAGTTGAAGTAACCAATAACAAAAAAACCTTTTAAACATCCGTTGGAAGGAACCCTTTAAATAAAGATTATTACTTTGTTATTTAGAAATAAGAAATGAAATTTTCTTTTCAACATTACAGAGGTTATTGTTTGGAAGGCCTGCGTGAGGGATTGCAGCGGAAATCCTTTTTTTCGGTCCCGCCCTTGCGGGCAGAAAAAAAGATTGTAGCGTAAAGCCCGACCACTTGCCGCCAAATGATTATGAACCTTGCCACAATTAAAAAACTTAATAGTATTATAAACTGCGGCAGTGGGCACGCCCTACATTTATTCTTATTTATAAAAAAAACCGATGGCTATATAAATGCCAAACATTGCCCAATGGAGTGCAAGCGGAAAAATCTTTTTTTGTGGATAAAAAAATGTGGCGGCAATTACTGGAGAAATTGGTACTGCCAGTAAAATCCAATAAGAAAAATTAATGCCTGCATTTAAAAAAGGTACAAGCGCTGCTACTATAATATATAAAAAAAGCAACTGCCAACTTTTACGTGTTTGCACCACTTGCCTGCGCATATTTGCATTCACAAAGTAAATACCCATACCTATAGCAGCGGCTACGATAAAGAGGGCGGCATAGGCCCATTTGTTGCCAAAAAAACGTGGGTAAGATAAATGAAAACCTGGAAAATGAAAACTACTCATATTGCCTGTCAAATATAAATAGGCAGCAAAAAAATAAATGGGTGTTAGGATTCCGATAAGGCCAATGAGCCACTCCTGCAAACGGAAAGGCCGGGCAATAGCAATGCCTGCCATAATGAGCAGCAAAAATGTAACGGAAGGAAAATAAAAAAATGCTGCGATCCCTGTAGCCATGCCTATATTAAAAATAGTTGCTTTGGCATGTTGGTTATTATACAATGCACAAAGGCGTCCCCATATCCATATTAAAATGGTGTTTACAATAAGTGGTGCGGATAGACTAAACCATTCGCTGAACAAAGAAGTAACCAACAAGTAACTCATGCCAGTGAGGTAATTTGTTTGCCTGTGCAAACGCTGGCTATTTACAATTTTATTAAAACTTATTGTCTGTATAAATAATAATAAAAAGGTTACTATGCTGTAAATAGATGGAAGTCCTTTTGCAACGGGTGCTAAAAATTGCAAGAAAGTTTTGTAGAAAATACCATCGAGCGGTTGCAACTGCGGCATGCGTACATGCAGGAACATAGGCAATTTGAGCACTATTGCATATATAAATAATAATGCATTGCCAGATGGGTTGTTGGCTTTAAAAATGCCTGTCACGGTAAAAATTTAGATACTGTTAAAATGCAAATCTAAAAATCAATTTTTGCAAATGCAATATTGTTTCTTACAATGCATGGTACAATTATTTGCCTGGCACCTGTTTGGCGTGACAAACGAGCCATAAAATTATATCCGGCTTCTCTTCCCTTTAAGGTTGCATATCTTTTAACTGTACCATCTGGCTGCAATGCATGGTTGCTTAAAATTTGGCGGTTATTATCTTTTTGCAAAAACAAAAAATAAATTTCACCGCCTGCATTCAGGTTAGTGAATGAAAGGAAATTATCATTCTCTACATCGCTGGTGGTTTTGTTTATTACATTGCTCCATTGAAGCTTAAGATCTTTATTAAAACTAAAATTTATAATGTCGTTGTAATTGTATACTACATCTCTGCCATAGCCATCGTTAAACGGACGGTAATAACCATAGTAACCTCTGTTGTATAAATAATAATCGGAATAGGAATTGTAATAACGGTTGTTAAAAGTATTGAACCTGTCATCGAAAGTATTGCCGAAACGTCTTTGTTTATAGTACTCTTCGGTTAATGCAATGAAGCCACCATCTTTTTTTAAGATTACGTTTCGTATGTTTAAATTATCGTAAGCAGTTCTCCAGTCTGGCTTGCCAGATAATTTTGAACGCAGCGAATCATCAAAAATATTAATGGCTTTTTTGGTAAGTTTTAAGGAATCTCTGTTAATAATTGCAGTAAGTAATCCATCTACATTTCCTCCATTTTTTTTGTAAGAAAAACTGTTGATGATGTAATTTTTATTCAGGTTATCTATTTTTATAATTGGCTCTTGCACCAATTGTTTATCTAAAGGAATATCTACTGTAAAAATTTGATCGTTCTTTAATTTCTTAAAATTAATTTCTAAAGTATTAATATATTCCTGTCTTGCATTTTCTTTTACTTTGGCAAATAAAATTACCCCATCATTGTCAATTTGTAATTCACCGAAATCTTCACGGTTGTCATTGTATGTAAGAATTCTTCTGGAACTATCGAGCAATTTAAAATTTTCATCATATACTTTTGTTACCTGCGAATAAGCATCATTTCTTGTTTGAATTTTATACAAAAGCAGTTTCCTTTTATCTTCACTCCAAGTAAAAGCGTAAGAAGCTTTATTAGAAAACACGCCCTGCTTTGTAGTATCCAAATCTATAACAGATCCAATTAACTGGCCTGCACCGTTCATGCTGGCAGCTTTACAATAAATTGTATTTCCTTTTTCAAATTGCCATACCATTAAAAAACGATCAGGGTAAGTGATGAAGTCAATATTAAAAGTTCTGTCAGAAATAAAATCAAGTTTTATTTCCTCTTTAATAGACATATTATTATCGTAAATAGTAAGATTTTGGCGTTTGTTTAAATTTTTATAAACCAGATAATTATTAGAAAAATTACCTAAAATTTCAAAATTCATATTACGTGAGTCTGCCTTTTCAACTTCTGAGTAGGTGATGCTTTGAGCAGATACAGATAAACCCATCTGTAATAAAAAAGAAAATATGAATAGGGATACATAATACTTCATGAATAAACATTTGTATAAAAATACGCATTTAAAAGACCTTTATCATGTAATTGTAAAAACTAATTTGGCTGAAAAAATGTTAAATAACTTTACATTGTAAAACCCCTATACATGCGCACTATCTTAATTACAGGCGGCACTGGCCTTGTTGGAAAAGCCCTGGTAAAACATCTGGTACAAAAAAATTATCATGTAATTATTCTTACAAGAACAAAAATGGATTTTGATCCTTTACCAAATGTTAGCTATGCATTATGGAATGTAAAGGAAAATACAATTGATGTAGATGCTGTAAAAAAAGCTGATGCTATTATTCACCTCGCTGGTGCTGGTGTAATGGATAAAAAATGGACTGCAGAATATAAAAAAGAAATAAGAGAAAGCCGCACCAAGAGCAGTGAATTACTTATAAAGACATTGAAAAACAATGTTCATAAAGTACAAGTGATAGTGAGTGCATCTGCCATTGGCTGGTATGGTGAAGATAAAATACCTGGACATTATTTTACAGAAAATGAAAAACCTGATGCAGCATTTTTGGGTGAAGTGTGCAAAGAATGGGAAGCCAGTATTGAACCTGCAGAATCATTAGGTATTAGAGTAACAAAACTGAGAACAGGTATTGTATTAAGTAAGCATGGTGGTGCATACCCCGAATTTAAATCATCTTTAAAATTTGGCGTAGCTTCTATTTTAGGAAATGGGCAGCAGGTTGTAAGCTGGATACATATTGATGACCTTTGCAGGCAATATATTTTTGCTCTGGAAAATGAACATATCCATGGAAGCTATAATGCAGTGGCGCCATTACCGGTAAGTAATAAAATACTAACACTTACTATTGCAAATATTGTAAAAGGAAAATTTTATATTCCTATACACGTACCTCAAATTGCATTAACTATTTTAATGGGTACAAGAAGCGTGGAGATTTTAAAAAGTGCTACGGTGAGTGCTGATAAGATAAAGAAGGATGGGTTTATTTTTCATTATCCTTCCGTGGAGGCTGCTGTGGAAGCTATAGAGAAGGAGAAATAATTTATAATCTTCTTTATATACAACCTTCAGACATTCTTTACAAATCTGCTTTCAAATATTTTCTCCAGCTCCACCAAATAAAAAGGCTAAGATAAAAAACAGCAAATGCTACTACCAGCCAAAAATAATCGGTAGGCAAAGCATTTTTAGCAAATGATTTTAAAGGATTATCCGGAAAGGTGAGCAAGCCATCTGATGCATTCATAGGAAGATAATCTCCAATACCACCTAAATCAATGCCCTTATCTTTCTTTAATTTCATGCTTAAAATATCAAGCATTTGAGAAATGAAATTTTCTACACCGAGATAGATAAAATAAAGTCCAATTGCAAAACCGGTCTTTTTAATCAATACCGATATTAGTACCGCAAACATATTATACGATAGTGCCTTTAAAAAGAAAAAGCCTACATGTGAAAATCCATTAAGAGAAAATGATGATCCAGATATTAAACCAAATGTTGTGGCAGTTAATAAAACCAAAAATGTACTTGCTGCTGCAATTAATAATGCCAGCATCAATTTCACCATTATAAATTCCTGTCTGCTCCAGCCATCAATTATATTCTGTCTGCTTGTACGAAAAGTATATTCGTTGGTTATTAAAATAATGATAAGCATAGCAGGTAATATTAATAAATACCCGGTAGTATAGCTGGTAGATTGCCATGTGTTGCTAAAACTATAAGGACTAAAGCTGGACATTATTGCACCAGCACCAGTATTGCTTAATACATTTTTATTAAATGCATACACTGCATAGTTTGTAAGCACTACACCTGCTGCAAAAAAAATAAATAAAACCTTAAAAGCCGCGTAGTTTCTTATTTTGAGCCATTCAATTTTTAAAAGCGTATTCATATTTGATGATATTAGTTGGTAAGTGCTAAAAATTTAGATTCAAAATTGCTTTTCTTTAATTGCAAATGAGAAAGCGTTATGCCGTTATCAAAGCAAAATTTATTGATCTCAGTAAGATTTGCCCCGCCAGCGTTGTATGACAATTCTATAATGCCATTTACTTCATCCATCTTTGTAAAGCCATTTAAGTTTGAAAGAATTCTTTTCAGGTTTTCTTTGTCATTTGCGGCTACTTGCACAATATCATTTTCTTGAAAAACTTCTTTAACCGTACCTGAGGCTAATAAATCTCCCTGCTTTAAAATAGCCACGTGTGTACAAACTTTTTCTACTTCATCCAATAAATGGCTTGCCATTATAATTGTTTTTCCTTTTGAAGAAAGTTCTTTTATGAGCGATCTTATTTCGGCAATACCTACAGGATCTAATCCATTTGTTGGCTCATCAAACACCAGCACATCGGGGTTGCCAAGTAATGCAGCACCAATAGCAAGGCGCTGTTTCATACCCAAAGAAAAAGTGCTGAAAGCAGAATCTTTTCTTTTAAAAAGATCTACTGTGTGCAACACATTTTCAATATCATCCTCACCATGTCCTTTTATGCCTGCAGAAATTTTTAAATTTTGTACGGCAGATAAGTAATGATAAAAATTAGGGGTTTCCAATAAGGTACCAATTTTTTTGCGGTGAGCATCAGTAGCATTTTCATCAAAAAGTTTGTAACTGCCACCGGTTGCCTTTAGCACATTCATAATAATACCAAGCAAGGTAGTTTTACCACTTCCGTTGGGCCCAAGTATGCCATACACACAGCCTGCAGGCACTGAAAAACTTACACCCTTTAAAGCTTTTATATTTCCATAATTTTTAGAAATATTCTCAACAGTTAGAATTGCCATTTTTTAATTTTATACTTCAAAGGAAAGGATTTGTTGATGGAGTAAGAAAATTAATTATTTAAACGGCAAAGAAGTTGAAGGTTGAAAGTTTATAGTTGAAGATTAAAAAACTAACAGTTTTGTTTGTAACAGTTTTGTTTGTAAATTTTATTATCTCTATTTAGAACAAACTATTATCCATGTGCATAATGCCACTCGCTGGTAAAATCACCAACAACAGCTTTGCCCTCTACGTTAAAGCGTAATTTCTCCAAATGCAAATCATCAATATCTTGTTGTAAAACTTTTCGGTAATGTGGATTCATGGTACCGCCAGGTGCCAGTGGTTGTGCATTGGAATCGTACTGGTATTCCGGATCGCATATAGTACCACGGGGGTACATAATACCTGGAGTACCATATCCACGAATATCTGTAATGTGTGGATGTACAAGGCCCAGAGTATGCCCAAATTCATGGGCTGCTGTAGTTGAATTGTTGAGAAGATTATCTAATTTAAAATAACCTGTATTACTGTTTATACCATCTACAAAAGAAATATTTCCTTCTGCATATTCTTCTATTCTAAAATAATTATTAAGTGGATTGGTGTTTTCATTTACATCTGACTGCCTAAGCCTTTGTGCAAAGTAACCGGTTACATTCATAACGAATAAATGATTTTTTCCCTGGATGTTTACGCTCCCATTTTCTATTGTCCATTGGGTATTAATGTCATTGGCAATTTGTTGAGAAATAGCTTCATTTGCAGCATTTCCATAAAAATAAAGATTGGCAAAAATGCTTATAATATTGTTATTAATTTCAGCAATTCCCATATTAATTTTATAAAGAATTTTATCAATTTCTTTAAATAATCTTATACAGCCACAGGCGCTTTGATTCCTGCATGAGATTCATAATTTACCAATTCAAAATCTTCATATTTAAAACTGAAAATATTATTTACTGTTGAATTCAATTTCATTTGAGGTAATGGGAAAGGTGCTCTTTGTAATTGTAAAGCTGCCTGCTCAAAATGATTGTTGTACAAATGTACATCGCCAAAAGTATGCACAAAATCTCCTAAATCCATATCACAAACCTGTGCAATCATCATGGTAAGTAATGCGTAAGATGCAATGTTAAAAGGTACTCCAAGAAAAACGTCTGCACTACGCTGGTATAGTTGGCAACTCAGTTTTCTCTTCCCACCTTCTGTTTTTGATGGAGCAGTATAAAACTGGAACAAGC
>JANPIF010000057.1:0-6649 GCA_031424845.1 Ferruginibacter sp. | reverse complement strand
TTCAGGACAAAAATTCTTTTGTCCAAGCTAAAACAAAGCTTCACTCATCATTGTTGTGTCACTTGCCGATTAAGTGTAACATCGGCATCCCGACGGTACCTTTAGTCGGGGACTTGTACGGCATACCTTTATTCATCTTTTATTATGCATTAGATTGTGTGATAGAATTAAAAAAGAATACTGAGATTTTGTGATATAGTAAATCTATTTCATAATCTTGTGAGTTCCCTCCCCCCAGGGGAGGATAGGAGGGGCTGAAAATTCTTATTGAATAATCTCCTACGTTTCCCTCCCCTTCGGGGGAGAATAGGAGGGGCTGATAAATCAAATTAATTGTGAAAAAAATATTATTCCGAATCTTTTTCATTTGCATATTTGCACATTTGCAATTTTGCACATTTGGACAAGACAGTTCTCGTATTCGCATATCCTTACTTACCTGCACTCCCGGAGAAGAATTGTACTCCACATTTGGCCACAGCGCATTAAGAATTATAGACAGCAACAGCGTAACAGACCATGTCTATAATTTTGGGACATTTAATTTTGATGATCCGGGTTTTTATTTAAAATTTATTAGAGGGCAATTAAAATATTATGTAAATGTAGAGCAGTTTGAAGATTTTAAATTTGGCTACATAGCAGAAAACAGGGGTATTACTGAACAGGTTTTAATTTTTTCGGCATCTGAAAAAATAAACATTCACCGTGCGTTAATTGAAAATATAAAAGAAGAAAATAAGTTTTACATGTACGATTTCTTTTACGACAATTGTACCACAAGGTTAAGAGATATTATCGTAAAATATCATACTCCTTCTCCCGCACTTCCTGCTGTAATGCCCACTAAATATACTTTTCGCAATGCCATACACCAATACTTAGATTACAACAATATGTATTGGAGTAAATTTGGTATCGATATTTTATTGGGTGCCCCTACAGATGCTGTAATGAAAACAACTCACCAACAGTTTCTACCCGAAAATTTAATGAAGGCTCTCGATTCTACAAAAAATACTCCCATTGTTTTGTCTTCTCAAAATCTTTATGCATTGGGCGAAACAAATAATAAGCAATCATTTTTTTCACCCCTAGTTTTATTTAGTACTGTCTTATCAATATTTATAATATTAAGTTTTGCTAAAAGCAATGGCGTTAAAAGGATTTTACATAAGTTAGATGCTTTACTTTTTTTCATAGTTGGATTACTTGGTATTGTTTTAGTATTGATGTGGGTAGGCACAGATCACATTATGACCAAAAACAATTACAATCTTTTATGGGCATGGCCAATGCATATTGTGTATGCATTTTTTATTCATAAAAATGGTAAAAGAGTAAAAGCATATTCAATGCTTGTAACAGTTTTTCTGTTATTGCTATTGTGCTGCTGGTTTTTTGTAGCCCAAAAAATGAACAATGCATTATTACCACTGATTGTATTAATGATTTGGCGGGCAGGTTCATCAATAAGTAAAGCAAATGCGTTAAGCAATAGTTGAAGAATTAAGCAAACGATTATGTATAAAAGAATCACTTCGTGCAAATACAGGTAGTTAGTCGAAACAAAGCATTTTAATTTATAAATAATATGGAACAAGATAAAAATATTTCTTTTCAAAATACAGCCATCCATTATACAATTTGTGGCAGCGGTAAACCTGTAATGATGGTGCATGGTTTTGCAGAAGACAGCAATATTTTTAAAGATCAAATAGATCAACTGAAAGAAAATTATTTAGTTATTGCGCCTGATTTGCCCGGCATTGGCAAATCTGAAATGCTGCAAAAAGAAAATGTTCAAATAACTGATTATGCGGCAGTTTTAAAAGCAATTATTGATGAGGAAAAAATTAAAAACTTTACTTTACTTGGGCACAGTTTAGGTGGATACATTACGCTGGCGTATGCAGAAAAATATGGTGAAACCCTAAACGGATTTGGACTGCTACATTCAAGTGCTTATGCAGATGATGAAGCAAAAATTGCGACCCGAAAAAAAGCCATTCAATTTATTACCGAAAACGGAAGTGGGGCATTTTTAAAAACAAGTATTGCCGGTTTATTTTTTGATGCAGAAAAAAATAAAACTGATATAGAAAATCTTATCGAAATAGGAAATAATTTTAACCCTAATGCACTCATACAGCAATACAATGCCATGATTTCAAGACCGGATACTACATCAATTCTCAAATCTTTTCAGCGTCCAATTTTACTTTTAATAGGTGAGCATGATAAGGCAATTCCTTTCGCACACAGCCTCGAGCAATCACATTTACCAAAATTTGCGTACATACATATATTGCGTGAGAGCGGTCATATGGGAATGAAAGAAGAAACGGAAAAAGTAAATAAAATTTTGGCGGAATTTTTACAATCCCTTTAATCCATCGTCATAGCAATACAGCAATATTGCTTAATTTAGTATCTTACTTGTAGCTATGAGGAAACCATTACTTTTTTTATTTTTAATATGCAGTTTCCTTCCTGCTTTTGCTGCACATATAACCGGCGGGGAAATAATTTATACTTACGTTGGGGTAGGGGGCTCGCCTAATTCAAAAATTTATACCATTACCTTAAGGCTTTTTAGAGATAATAATTGTCCACCACCTTGTGCAGCGATGCCGGCTTTTGCACCTATTGCCATTTACAACAATGATAATAATTCGTTAATAGGAGGTATCAGAAGCATTGCAAAAAATTCAGAAAATCAGGTAGCAACTGTTGCTTCGCCTGCTTGTTTAACTAATCCTCCTGTTTTTAATTATACTGTAGGAACCTATGTATTTGATGTGGAGTTGACAAATAATTCCTCAGGTTATACCATCACTTATCAAACTTGTTGTAGAGTGGCAAATATTACTAACATTGGAAATGCAGGCAGTGTAGGATCAACTTATATAGGTACAATACCAGGGACCACTACTTTAGCAACTGGTTTTGATAATAGTGCGGCATTTCAAACAGGTATTTCAGTTATTTGTAAAGACAATCGTTTTATTCTTGATTTTAGTGCCACGGATGCTGATAATGACTCATTGGTTTATTCCTTGGTAAATGCATTTAATGGGGGAGCCGCAATGGACGCAGGCTTTTCCAGCCCAGCTCCTCCACCTTACGGTTCTGTACCATATTCTTCGCCATTTTCAGGCCAACAACCATTAGGCCCTTTGGCTACCATAAATACTTCAACAGGCATAATTTCCGGAATTGCACCCGCTAGTGGAAAATATATAGTATGTGTATTAGTAAGATCTTACCGCAATGGTGTTTTTGTAGCAGACCATCGCAAAGATTTTATTGTAACCGTTGCCCCTTGCGACTTTGCCAGTTCTGATTTAAAAACAAATTATACTTTTTGCGATAGCTTAAAAGTAAATTTTAGAAATGAAAGTTCCTCTTTATTGAACCTAACTTTCGATTGGAATTTCGGTGATCCATCCACCGGACCGCTTAACACTTCTACCGACGAATTTCCTGTTCATATTTATTCTGCCCCCGGCGATTATACATTAATAATTACTGTAAATGCCGGTACACACTGTGCAGCTACAGACACTGCAATTGTAAGTGTTTACCCAGGTTTTTTTCCTGCTACAGATACAGTTACCGCTACTTGTAAAGGAGTACCGGCCCAGTTCAATGATATCACTACTACCAACTTTCCTCCGGTAAATTATTGGCGATGGGATTTTGGAGACCAAACAACCAACGCAGATACAAGTAGAATTAAAAGTCCCGTTTATACGTATACCACTTCAGGAAATTATATAGCTCAATTAATAGTAGGTACAGCGAAAGGATGCAGAGACACGCTAGCCATTCCAGTAAAAATTGTAGATGTACCCGATTTTAGTATTTCGAAAGATACCCTTATTTGTGTAATAGATACGCTTCAACTTCGCACTAGTGCTACAGGAGGTACTGTTACTTGGTCGCCCAATTATATGATAGACACTACTAACAGTTATAGTCCTTTAATAAGTCCGGATGTTACTACTCGTTACACTGCTTTTTATGAAAACCCGGTTGGTTGCAGTGCTACAGCAAGTGTACTGGTAAGTGTTGTAAATGAAGTTACATTACTATCTGCCAATGACACTACTATTTGCAGAACTGATAGTGCCCGAATAAACCTGAGAACAGATGCGCTTTATTTTGCATGGACACCAGCTGCTACAATAGTAGATTCAACTGTTCAAAATCCTGTAATATTTCCTACAAATCCACTTACAACTTATTTTGTGTTGGCATCCATATCAAAAAAATGTTTTAAAAACGATACGGTTAACGTTCGTACCGTTCCTTACCCTATAGCATCTGTGAGTGGACAAGATCCTATATGTTATGGTAAAGATGCGCAGCTAAATGCAAGCGGTGGTAGTATTTATCTATGGTCACCTACTGCTTATTTAAATAATATAAATATTGCAAATCCTATAGCTATTTTTCCAAAACAGTCTACAACATATACTGTTTCTGTTAGAGATACCTTTGGTTGCCCTAAACCTGTGTTAAAAGATTTTAGAGTAAATGTTATTAGATTAATTGCAGATGCAGGTCCACAAGATACAGCTGTTGTACTGGGGCAGCCATTGCAACTTACAGGAAGCGGCGGAACCAATTATTCATGGTCGCCTGCTACTTATTTAGATAACCCAAATATTCGTACGCCATTATCCACACCACAAAATGATATAAAATATACACTTACTGTTAGCAACAATATTGGCTGTGAGGCTACAGATACCATTAAAGTAAAAGTGTTTTTTTTACCCCCTGATTTATATGTTCCGTCAGCATTTTCGCCAACTGGCGATAAAAACAATGATTTGTTTAGACCGATTGCCCTGGGCATAAAATCGTTGGAATCTTTTAGCGTTTACAACAGATGGGGAGTGTTATTATATAGAACGAGTAAAATAGGAGATGGTTGGGATGGAAAATATAAAGGAATCAATCAAGACCCCGGCACATTTGTATGGCAAGCAAATGCTACTGACTATAAAAACAAAAAGATATTTAGAAAAGGAACAGTTATTTTGATAAGATAAATTATGCTCTACATTTACAACCTTCCTTCATCAGCAAAACTATAATGCCCTTCGTCACTTACAATAATATGATCAAGTACTCTTATATCAAAAAAGGATGCAGCAGTTTTTATTTTATGTGTTAAGTCCAAATCTGCCTGGCTTGGTTTAAGATTACCTGATGGATGATTATGGCTTAGTATTAAAGCAGTTGCACTTTCGTCCAAAGCCTGTTTTAAAATAATTCTTGGGTCAGCAACTGTACCGCTAATTCCCCCTCTACTCATTATTTTAAAATTCTTTATTTTATTTGCTTGATTTAAAAACAGTACTGCAAATACTTCGTTGGAATGATCTTTTAATATTGAGCGTAAATAATGTGCGATTTCTTTACTTGATGTTGCCCTTGGTCTTTGCAATAATTCTCCACTACTGCGTCTTCGGCCAAGTTCAAGTGCTGCTGCTATTGTAATGGCTTTTGCAATGCCTATCCCTTTTATTTTTTGGAGATCTTTTAAAGATAATTTACCAAGTTCATCTAAATTATCGTGACCAAGTTTTAAAATTTCTTTTGCAAGTTCAACAGCAGATTTTTCTTTGCTTCCGTTGTTTATAATAATACCAAGTAATTCTGAATTGCTAAGAACTTCTGCACCATGTTTAGCCATTTTTTCTCTTGGCCTATCGTCCTCTGCCCAGTTTTTTATAGAAGTTTTGGCGTTTTCAGAATTTTCCATTGATTGTACAATTATTGATGCAAACTAAATGTATTTTCGCACAAAATTCATCATTTCATAATCTAACTCATGCAATCCAACGTAAAAATCTTTTCCGGAACAGGGTCTCAGTATTTAGCAGAAAAAATAGCAAAAAAATTTGGAGAACCTTTAGGCAAAGTAAATATTCAGCGGTTTAGCGATGGAGAAATAGGAGTGGAGTTTCAGGAAAGTATTAGAGGTAGATCAGTGTTTTTGGTGCAAAGTACTTATTCGCCTACCGATAATTTGATGGAATTATTGTTAATGATTGATGCAGCCAAAAGAGCATCTGCGTACAAGGTTATTGCAGTAATGCCATATTATGGTTATGCAAGGCAAGACAGAAAAGACAGGCCTCGTGTAGCAATTGGTTCTAAATTAGTTGCCAATATGCTAACTGCCGCAGGTGCAGATAGAGTTGTAACAATGGATCTTCATGCACCTCAAATTCAGGGTTATTTTGATATACCCGTAGATCATTTGGATTCCTCAGCAATATTCATCCCATACATAGAAAGTTTAAACCTTAAAAATCTGACTTTTGCTGCACCCGATGTAGGAAGTGCAAACCGCATAAGAGAAATCTCTACCTATTTTGAATGTGAAATGGTTATTTGTGACAAGCATCGTAAACGTGCAAACGAAATAGCGAGCATGGTTGTAATTGGTGATGTGACTGATAGGGATATTGTATTAATTGATGATATTTGTGACACCGGTGGCACCCTTGCCAAGAGTGCAGGATTAATGAAAGAAAAAGGAGCAAGAAGTGTAAGAGCATTGTGTACACATCCGGTTTTAAGTGGCAAGGCCTACGAAAATATACAAAGTAGTGAATTGGAAGAATTG
>JANPIF010000056.1:0-3848 GCA_031424845.1 Ferruginibacter sp. | reverse complement strand
ACGACAGTTTTTTTATAGTGTGTTTCAATATTTATTGTATGAAAAAATGCAAACAAGTAACGATGAACAACTGGCGGGCATTGCTGCAAAATCATTGAAAGAAGTTACATACCATGTAAAATGGAGCAGCGAATGGGTTATAAGATTGGGTGATGGTACAGGAGAAAGCCATGCAAGAATGCAGCTTGCCATTACAGAACTGTGGCCTTACACAGGCGAAATGTTCTTTCCGGCAGATTATGAAACAGCCATGATAGCAGAAGGCGTAGCACCAGATGTATCGTTTTTAAAAGAGGAGTGGATGAAAAAAGTTAGCGAGGTTTTTAATGAAGCAACTCTAGCAATTCCTGAAAATGTATATATGCATAGTGGTGGAAAGAACGGAGTTCATACTGAAAAACTTGGTTACATACTTTCAGATTTGCAATATTTACAAAGAACATATACTGGGACGGAATGGTAAAAAACCAGCCTCCACCAACCCTCCCGAGGAGGGGCCTATGAGCCCTAAAACAAAAATCATTTTTTTAAAATGAATGCAAAAGGATCCGAAATAATAAACTTTACAATATTAGAGGCTTCAGAAGTCCCTACTTCGGAAGGGTTCAGGAAGGCCATTTGGTCTATACTTCAACAAGTTCCTGACCCCGAAATACCAGTATTATCAATTTTAGATTTAGGTATTGTAAGAGATGTAAAAATCAACGGAGATGAAATTGAGATCGTAATAACACCCACTTATAGTGGCTGTCCGGCAATGGATATGATAAGCATGGATATCAGATTAAAATTGATAGAACATGGTTATAAAAATATAAAAATATCCTCTATACTTTCACCTGCGTGGACAACCGATTGGATGACGGAAGATGGTAAAAGAAAGTTAGTTGAATACGGAATTGCGCCACCAAAAATGCAAAGTGATCTTTCTGATACGCCTCCCATTTGCCCTCAATGCAAATCGCCCCATACAAAACTACTAAGCCAGTTTGGTTCTACAGCATGCAAAGCTTTGTACCAATGCAACGATTGTAAAGAGCCTTTTGATTATTTTAAATGTCACTGAGTTAGATGATAGATTATTAGATGTTAGAAATTAGACTTGGGTTTATTTTCGGAGAAGTTCATTTTTTTTCCAAAACTTCTACTTTTTTGATAAGCGCGTCTAATTTTTCTTTTAAAAAATCATTTTCTTTTTTCATTTCTTTTATTTGTTTTTTTCTGTTCCTGTATGGCTTTAATTGCAATTACACCGAGCCCGCTGTAATCCATAGTAAGAACAGGTTTTGTAATTTCTCTATCATATCGTTGATAAACAAGTTCAGGAAAATATGGTTGTACATCTTGCGCCATAAAACCAAGCATTCTTCTGTCAGTATCCTTACTATCTAAATAATTATAACTGTAAGCTGGTAGTTGTAATATAGTTTCCAATACTGATTTCATAGGCTGAATATTCTTTTTTCTGTTACGGTCAGATAAAGCAGAATATACTCCTGTTACTCTGTCAATGTTTGCACGAAGTGAACCATTGCTATAAAAATTTAATGAACTATCTATAGAGCTTACGTACAATCCCCATTTTAAAACAGTACTACTTGGATGCCTAATCGACAGCTGGTCACCATTGCTAAAGCCTGTAATTTGAACCCTTCCCTCCGTAACGTTATTTATATCTGTTGGGTAAGCACCAACACCAACATTATGGCGAAACATGGCCAGAGATGGAGTATCAGCAGTACCTGTATTTTGGGGTGGTGCGGTTACATAAAAAGCTAACCCTTGCGACTGTGTATTTTGAGTGGTGGCTTTTGTATTTATGTAAGAGGATATTCCAACATTATTTGCACTGGCTGATGTGCCTGCATTAGTAAGATAATTCATTTCAAAAATGATAGAAGTTTTTTGCAACGAATCCCAACCCCCAGTGGTTTTACGGTTTACCCCTGTAAGCACTAACACAGGAATATTATTTTTAGCATTTAAAACCGCCGAGTCCATTTTCTTTAAAATTTTTACTTTAGGATTCCAATTGGTGGATGAACCGGTATAATTATCCATAACTTCTACCCCATCTAAAGTATCTCTTAATTTTACCCCTAAACCTCCAGCCTCCCATAAATTATCTACCAAGTTATCTGCTAGCTTAATCCATGATATAGCATTGGTGCTATACCAATAATATCCACGTGACATCTCATTTCTTACACCTGGTTGCGTGATATTATACACCAATAAACCATTGGCTGGGCTAGGAATACTTGTAACGTCTTTAAGACTGTCAATAGAAACCTGTGGTATTAATATTCCTTTATTTGTACTGCTCACATCCAGCATAGCAGTTGGTGCAGCAGGGTTTCCGATACTATTAATAGCTACTTGTGAATTGCCTAAAAAACTATACACAACAATAATTAGAGTAAATATAATTTTTTGCATAAATAATAATTTAAAGAACAAAAATATATTACATGACAAGTATAGAAAATACCCCAAATGGGTAAGATTAAGGATTTAAAACCATATTTTTTTCAAATATCTCTACTCTATAAATAAAAAATCAAGACTTGTTTATCTTATATTAGTTACTCATTAAAATGATAATTATGAATTAAGGAACCCATTAAGTTTGAATAATCATCACTTATATAATTATGAGCTTAAAAAATTGTTTGTTTTAAGTATAAGATTTTAGATTTGTGAAGATGTATTAAAGATTGAATTATTTCACCGTTATGGATATTGAATTGTATTTAGAAGAAATTGTGCAGGTTGCATGTGCGTTTATTATAGGTGCCGTTATTGGCATGGAAAGAGAATTTAGAAGTAAACCTGCAGGTTTTAGAACCATGATATTAATTTGTGTAGGCTCATGTTTATACACTATTATTTCTAAAGAAGCTAGTGCGGGCAGTCCCGATAGAATAGCCAGTAATATTGTAACAGGAATCGGCTTTATTGGTGCGGGCGTTATTTTTAAAGAAGGCATTACTGTAAACGGATTAACAACTGCCGCACTTATTTGGACGACCGCTGCATTAGGAATGGCCATCGGGTATAATAACTATCCTTTGGCAATTGTGGTATCTATAATGGTTGTGATAGTTTTATTTATATTGGAACCGGTTCAGCGTTTTGTAAATAAGTTTCATAAAGTACAAAATTATAAAGTTAAAGTATTGCCATCTGGTGTAAATTTTAAAAATGAATTAGAAAACTTTTTTAAGCTCCATGACATTACTTTCAATTGTATAAAAACGGCAAAAGAAAATATGGATGCAGTATATGTTTACAGAATAGGATCTAAAGACAGAAATTATGATATTGTAAATGAATTTTTATTAAAACATGCCGAAGTAAAAAGTTTTGAAATTTAAAATAAACGATAAATATGTCATCTATATTAGTTGAAATAAAAAATAATGTTGCAGTTATAACGCTCAATCGTCCTGATAAGTTTAACTCTTTCAATAGAGAAATGGCGTTGCTTTTACAGAAGAGTTTAGATGATTGTGCTGCTGATGAAAATGTACGAGCAATTTTAATTAAGGGTGCAGGAAAAGCATTTTGTGCAGGTCAGGATATTGCAGAATTAACCGGTGAAAATGCAGTGGGAATAGAAGTGATTTTGGTAGAACATTTTAATCCAATTGTTGCGAGAATTAGAAATATAAATAAACCAATTATAGCTGCTGTTAATGGTGTGGCAGCAGGCGCAGGTGCCAATATTGCTTTGTGTTGTGATGTGGTTTTGGCTAGTTCATCTTCTTCATTCATACAAGCTTTTTCTAAAATTGGTTTAATACCGGACAGTGGTGGTACTTTCTTTTTACCAAGGCTTATTGGTT
>JANPIF010000055.1:0-6660 GCA_031424845.1 Ferruginibacter sp. | reverse complement strand
GTTTCCGGACTTATCTCATCTCCACCGCCCGGTTTAAAAGTTTGATGGTTTCCGCTTTTGGTTTTTTTTAGTTTGCCGAAAATTTCTTCCAAGCTACTTTTACGAATGGTCTGTTCTGTTTTTGCGGTTATTTTAATTTCTCCCGTTTGGTTATTTTCATCAATGTATCCTTTGGTTTTTAAGTCTTCCAAAAAATCGCCCATACCATATTCATTGTTGGTAAGTTTATATTCTTTATCCAATTCGTTCATCCATTGCATTGCTTCCCCAAAATCGCCACTTGTGTAAGTAAGCAGCTGCGTAAACAGTTTTAGTAATGTATCAAAACTGCTTTGTTGATTTTCGGCAGGATTATATTTTGAAAAATTAAAGCCAATCATATCAAAATTTTAAAACTTAACAAATAAATTTAATGTATAAGTTGCTGGTGTATTAAAGAGTGTAATTTCCTATTCAATTATGTTGCCATAAAGTTACTACTGTCAATGTTGCCAAATTATCGGAATACGGAATAGAACTTGATTGAACAAAAGTTATAGTTCTTGTAAATGCTTATTTTTCAATGAAATTCTAATAATTTAATATTGAAATTCTACAAGTACAATGTAGGTTTTTGAGTATATTTGAAATACAATAGATTTATTTAGAAGAAACACTACACTTTTTTAAGTGTTTTTACGTTTATATAAATTGTGCAAGCTTTTTTACAATTATTAATATAGCTAATATGAGACAAAGCATTATTGCTTTACTATCTTTTTTATTATTGTTTTCATTGAAAAGCTTTTCGCAATTCAGAAAATACTCCAACGAATTTTTAAACATTGGTGCCGGTGCAAGAGGCCTTGGTATGGGCAGCGCACAAGTAGCTTCGGTTAACGATGCAACTGCAGGTTATTGGAATCCTGCTGGGCTTACTCAAGTAAAAGATAATCCTGCAGCTACTATAATGCATGCTGAATATTTTGGCGGTATTGCAAAGTATGATTATGCTGCAGTTGCAGTGCCTATTCAAGATAATAAAAGAACAGTTGGTTTTTCATTGCTTCGTTTTGCAGTAGATGATATACCAAACACTTTGTTTTTGGTGGAGCCAGATGGAAGTGTAAATTATAATAACATTCAAACTTTTTCTTCTGCAGATTATGCTTTTTTAATGTCTGTATCTCAAACAGTAAAAGAAACAGATAAATACAAATTAAGTGCAGGCTTAAATGCAAAAGTTATTTATAGAAAAGTAGGAAAATTTGCTAATGCTTGGGGTTTTGGTCTGGATGCAGGTGTGCAAATGAGAGGACAAAAATGGAGTGTAGGTTTAGTGGCAAAAGATGTGACAACTACATTTAATGCCTGGAGCTTTAAGTTTACTGACAGAGAAAAGGAAGCATTGTATTTAACCAAAAATGATATTCCCGTAAAATCAACAGAACTCACTGCGCCACGTGTAACATTTGGTGGTGCTTATACATTTGATATTGGCAGCAATTTTAAATTGCAAACCGAAGCTAATGTTGACCTCACATTTGATGGCAAACGTAATACAGTGTTAAGTGGTAACACCGTAAGTGCAGATCCTCACCTCGGTTTAGAGGCGGCTGTAAAAGAAGTTTTCTTCGTAAGAGCAGGCATAACCAACTTTCAAAAAGCATTATCTGATGGTGATACACTTAATCAAAAAAAGGTGTGGATTTACCAACCGAGTTTGGGTGCAGGATTCAAAATAAAAAATGTAAATATCGATTACGCCTTTACAAATCTTGCAAATCAAAATAACCCATTATATACCCATGTTGTTTCTCTCCGCATAAATTTTGGAAAGAAAAATGAAGAATAAATAATTTACAAATACGATCGTTATGATTAAAAAGTTACTACTTCCGTTTATGTTTTTTTGGGCATTTTCTGCTTCCGCACAATTAAACAATAGTTGGATAGATTACAGCAAAACTTATTATAAATTTAAAATTGCCGCTGATAATATTGTCCGTATTCCTCAAGGTACTTTAGCAAGTGCAGGTTTGGCTGCTGCAAACGCAGATCATTTTCAACTGTGGAGAAATGGGCAGCAGGTAAGGTTGTTTACTTCATTAACGGGTGCGCCACTTGGCAGCAGTGATTTTGTTGAGTTTTTTGGAGAAATGAATGATGGCAAACCTGATGCACAACTTTATAAAGAACCACAGTTTCAATTAGCAGACAGGTACAGTTTGGAAACTGATACCAGTACATATTTTCTTACGGTAAACCCTGCAGGAGGAAACCTTCGTTACACAACTGCAGTAAATGCTTCTCCAAGTACTGCTACGCCCGATGCATTTTTTATGCGTAAAGTTGATATGTTTTATAGAACAAATTTAAACAGAGGCTTTGCAAAAGATTTAGGTGAATATGTGTATTCTTCAGCGTATGATAATGGGGAAGGATATACATCCGCAGATAACAACATAAATACTCCATTCACAGAAACAATTAGTGGATTAAATGTATATACAACAGGTCCTTCAAACAGCCTCTCAGTAAGAGCAAAATTATATTCTAATACAGATAATATTCAAAGAACCATAACGCTAAAAGTTTTTAACAATACGGTTGGTACTCCACAAGTAAGGAATAATACAGAAGAAACAATTTTTAATGTATCTAATCAACCATTAAGTTATCTTCAAAATCCAGCTAGTGCAACCATTACCATTTCAAATAGCAATTTATCCAATCCGTTAGTAAATGATAGGTTTGTTGTAGCTACTGTTGGTATTACTTATCCTGCTACTTTCAATTTTAATAACCAAAGTTCTTTCAATTTTGAATTGGCACCCTCAGCAGGAAATTATTTGGTGATAGATAATTTTAATTACGGCAGTACTGCTCCGGTTTTGTATGATGTAAATAACGCAAAAAGATTTGTTGGTGATATAACATCTACTCCCGGCAAAGTAAAATTTGTATTACCTGCCTCTGCAGATCCAATAAGAAAGTATATTTTAAATAATATAGAAACGGCAAATATTACGACTGTAAACAGTTTAACTACCAAAACTTTTGTTGATTATAATACGCCGGCTACGAGAGGAGATTATATCATTATCAGTAATCCTGTTTTATACAATGATGGCGCAGGAGTAAACAATGTGGAATTGTACAGAGCATATAGAAGTACAGCAAATGGCGGTGGTTATAATGCTAAAGTGTATGATATAAATGAATTGACCGACCAGTTTGGTTTTGGTATAAAATCGCACCCAGGTTCTGTTAGAGATTTTGTACGCTTTATGGATGCTCAATATCCTGTAAAACCAAAATATATTTTTATCATTGGTAGAGGAGTTACATACCAGGGTAAAAGACCAAATGAAGCAAACCCAATAGCAGCGCAGCTGGATTTGGTGGGCACATTCGGTTGGCCGGCATCAGATGTATTATTGGTATCAAAACCTGGTACGGCATCAGCCATTACTCCTGTAGGACGACTAGGCGCAATAAATGGTGCAGAGGTGGGGGTTTATTACCAAAAAATGTTACAATATGAGCAAGCCCAAAGAACACAAAGTCCATTATTAGCAGATAAAGCCTGGATGAAAAATGTAATACATATTGTTGGAGGTAAAAATGATGCAGAAGCACAACAACTTGGTGGTTATTTAGACCAGTGTAAAATAATTGCAGAAGATACTTTAATAGGTGCCAATGTTGAAACTTTTAGGAAAACATCTGTTGCTGCTGTTCAACAGGCTAGTAGTACAAGAATCAGTGAACTTTTTCAAGAAGGCTTGAGCTTTGTTGGATATTTTGGCCATTCTTCTGCAAATACTTTTGAATTTAATATCAGTGCACCTGAAAATTATAACAATGCCGGAAAATATCCCTTCTTTAATGTGAGTGGTTGTACAGCGGGCGATTTTTTTAGTTTTAATCCTGCAAGAATAACTAGTGGAACTACACTATCTGAACGATATATTTTTGCCAACCAAAGAGGCAGTATTGGATTTTTAGCCAATACACATTTTGGGATACCGTTTGCTTTAAACAATTACAATGTTAGATTTTATCAAGATTTTTCTAATTTAATGTATGGTAAATCAGTAGGGGAGCAATTAAAAGAAGTGAGTACTCATTTAGATGGATTAAATCCATTACTGGATTACTACACAAGAATACATTTAGAAGAAATAAACTTGAACGGTGATCCTGCAATTAAAATAAATGCATTTCCTAAAGCAGATTATGTAATTGAAGACCCTTCAGTAATTATATCTCCAAACATTGTAACGGTGGCTGATCCTTTTTTTAATGTGAAGGTAAACATGAAAAATATTGGTAAAGCAGTGGGAGATTCAATAAGAGTTTCTGTAAAAAGACTTTTACCTAATGGGACAACTACAGTTACTATAAAGGATACTTTAATAAAGGCAATTGTTTATGCCGACAGTTTAAATCTAAATATTTCTATAAATCCTGCAACAGACAATGGATTAAACAAAATAATTGTAGAATTAGATTGGACAAACAGAGTAGCAGAATTGTATGAAACAAACAATAAAATTACCAAAGATGTTTTCATTTTTGAAAATACTTTAAACCCTGTTTTCCCTTACAATTATTCAATAGTAAATAATCAAAATATAACGTTCTCTGCAAGTACTGCTAACCCATTAATTGGGCAGAGTAATTATATTATGGAAATAGATACAACAGAATTATTTAATTCAGTATTTAAGAAAACCTATAATACCACCAGCGTTGGAGGTGTTATACAATTTACCCCCACTAATATTACTTTCACTGATAGTACAGTGTATTATTGGAGGACTGCAGTGGTACCAACCACCGGCAATACTATTTGGAATAATTTTTCATTTGTTTATTTGCTAACTAGTTCGCCAGGTTTTAATCAGTCGCATTATTTTCAATTTTTAAAATCAAGCTTTACTAACATTGGGTTTAATACAGACAGGTCATTTAAATTTAATACTTACAACTCTATAGTTAAAATAAAAAATGGAGTTTTTCCAACATCGGGTACTCAAGCTGAGGATTACCAAGTAGATATCGATGGTTCTACTAATATCCAGAGTTTGTGTGGCGTAGCAAAAATTATAATAAACGCAATAAATCCATCGGATATGGAGCCTAAATTTAACAATGTGGCAGGTGGGGCAGGACAGTTTGGAAGTGAAAATGTTTGTGCAGCATCAAATGGAACTGGTAGAGAATATAATTTTCAATATAGTACGCTTAATGTAGCTTCAAGAAATGCAGCAAGAAATTGTCTCGATTCTATACCAAATGGATATTATATAGTAGTTAGGAATGTTTCAGGTGCTAATTTTAACTTAGATACTTATGCAGCCCAATGGCAGGCAGACGGATCAAATTCCCTTTACACAAGGTTAAAAGATGCAGGTTTTAATGATCTAGATTCTTTTAACAGACCAAGGGCATTTGCTTTTATGTATAGAAAAGCAAATAACTCCTTTATTCCCATGTCAAAATTTTCTGTTGATAGATTTGACAAAATTGTTTTGGAAGCAAACTGCGCAGCATTGAAAGGAGGTGGAACCATAACATCTCCAATATTTGGGCCTGCAAAATCATGGGATTTCTTTAGATGGAGAGGTAAATCTCAAGAAACATTAACTGGAGATTCTATTGGTTTCAATGTTATTGGTATAACTGCCAATGGAACAGAAAATGTGTTTTTCACCATTGATTCAACTGTAAAAGATTTAAATATATCCAGCATTAATGCACGAGTTTATCCTTTCATAAAAATTAAAATGATAAACAACGACAAAAAAACCTCTACCCCTTATCAATTAAGATATTTAAGGTTGAGTTATACTCCCTTACCTGAAGGTGCTGTAGCTCCTAATATTAAATACACGATGAAGGATACAGTTGAATTGGGAGAACCAATCAATTTTTCTGTGGCCTTTAAAAACATTAGTCAGGTTCCTTTTGATAGCTTAATGAAAATAGGTTTAAAAATAAAAACTGCGAGCAATTTTGATAGTATCATTAATATACCTAGAGGTAAAATATTAATAGCGGGAGATACATTAGTTGCATCTTATACCATTCCTTCAGAAAACTATCCTGGTAAAAACACTTTGTTGATAGATTTTAATCCTAACAATGCTCAGCCGGAACAAACACATTTTAATAATATCCTTTATAAAGACTTTTTTGTAAAGTCAGATCCGTTCAACCCTTTATTAGATGTAACATTTGATGGGGTGCATATTTTGAGTAGAGATATTGTAGCATCAAAACCTGCTATTTTAATAAAGTTAAAAGATGAAAACAGGTTCTTAGCTTTAAAAGATACGGGCCTTATTAAAGTACAGTTAAGGTATCCTGATCAATCATTAAGAACTTTTAATTTTGGTGATACTATGCGTTTTAATCCTGCAAATTTATCCACGGGAGAAAATGCTGCCACCATTGATTTCAGACCATTCTTACCACAAGATGGCGAGTACGAATTAATAGTTTCAGGGAAAGATGTGGCTGGCAATTCTGCAGGAGCATTAAACTACCGCACTGTTTTTTCTGTAATAAATAAACCAATGATAAGCGAATTGCTTAATTATCCAAATCCATTTACAACGTCTACAGCATTTGTATTTACACTTACAGGTAGCCAAGTGCCACAAAACTTGC
>JANPIF010000054.1:0-3078 GCA_031424845.1 Ferruginibacter sp. | reverse complement strand
GTGGCTCCAGCTTTTGCAGCAAGTATTGCTTGTCCCGCCGAAAAAATAAGTGTACAGTTTGTTTTAATACCATTGTCTGTAAACCACTTTATTGCTTTGATACCATCTTTAACCATTGGTACTTTTACAATGATATTTTTGTGCAATGCGGCGAGCTTTTTTCCTTCTGCTACAATGCCATCAAAATCAGTTGAAATTACTTCTGCACTTATATCACCATCTACCATTTCGCAGATATCAACATAATGTTTCATAACGGCTTCACTTCCTTTAATACCTTCTTTTGCCATTAACGATGGGTTGGTAGTTACGCCATCTAAAATACCAAGATCATTTGCTTCTTTAATTTGAGCAAGGTTTGCTGTATCAATAAAAAATTTCATGAGAGAGATTTAAGGTGTAAGATATTAGATAACTAAAATCGAACAATGTTATAAAATGCAAATATAAGAAGGTTAGATATTAGATGTCAGACATAAAATAATAGAAAAAAGAAAACTAAATTTAAAATGTATTTAAGTCAGAATCTATTTAGAAGAAAGTAAAATGGTTGGAAATATAAAAGCCAGGTCTAGTTTCTAAAGGCTAACAAACTAATTTCTTCCTGAAATAAAAAATGGCAAGTTACTTACATCGCACCGCTCAACCATTTACCCTTGCTACCTTCCGGTCCTGGGGGAGTTCAACAGGAGCTGGTCGTATAAGACTTGCCGCTGCAAATATAGGATGTTTCATTTTAAATTAAAATGCTAATGCTAAAATATTACAAAAAAAACCTCCCTAAAATTAAAAGCAGAAAGCAACCAAACAACATTTCACTACGATTTTAGCAAATTATATATTAGTTATTTTTAGAAAATAAAATTAACTTTAGAAGCATAATCTTAAGCCTTGCAGACTTTTAAATTATTTAATAATTTTAAGATCTTTTCATCTACATTTCAAATTTTATTTGCAATAACTTTTTTATGCTTACCCATCAATTTATTGTCGCAAAATTGTCCTCCAAATATTGATTTTGAAAATGGAAATTTTGATGGCTGGACTTGTTACACTGGTAACGTGTTTGTAAATGGCGGACAAAATGTAATTTCATTAACTCCTTCGGCTCCAACACCGGGGCGGCATACAATTTTATCTTCATTTCCCGGGGACGGATTGGATCAATATGGAGGCTTTCCTGTTAATTGCCCTAATGGAAGTGGGCATTCAATTAAACTAGGTAATAACATGGGAGGTGGGGAAGCAGAAGGCATTTCATACACATTCACCATTCCTTCAAACGCTAATGAATACACACTTATTTATAATTATGCGGTAGTGTTTCAAGATCCTAATCATCAGGTATATCAACAACCTCGAATGGAAATCGAAATTAAAAATGTAACAGATGGAAGCATTATTAATTGTTCATCCTTTTCGTTTTTTCCATTTGGAACTCCACTACCGGGTTTCGAATTATCATCGGTTTCAGATGGGAATACACCCGTTTACTTTAAAAACTGGTCTGCAGTTTCTATTAATTTAAATGGCAATGCAGGTAAAACAATTGAATTGTTTTTTAAAACTGCGGACTGTACATTTAGGCGACATTTTGGGTATGCATATATAGATGTAAATTCAGAGTGTAGTGGTAAGTTTGAAGGTGCTTCTTTTTGTCCGGATGATACTACGGTAAATGTAATTGCCCCTTATGGTTACCAAGGCTACACATGGTTTAACAGTACATTTACACAAGTATTAGGCACACAGCAAACACTTACTTTAACGCCTCCCCCAACTACAACAATGCAGGTAGCAGTTGCATTGGTGCCATACAACGGTTATGGTTGTTTAGATACTTTATATACAGAAGTAATAAACAATTTAGTAGTGATAGCGGATGCAGGAAGAGATACTGTTTCCTGTAACAATTCCCCTGTCCCAATTGGTGGTACTCCAAAATTGGGAGTAAATTATCAATGGACTCCAAGTGCCGGATTATCAAATCCGAATATTGCAAACCCCTTGGCTTTACCAGACACAACAACTACTTATTATTTAACTGCAAGAAGCAATGGTGGAGGATGTATTAGAGTTGACACTGTTGAAGTAAAAGCGTATGTTTTTAAAGATTCTATTCAAATACTTGGCAAAGCAAATTATTGCATAGGTAGTGGAGATAGTGCTGTATTGGTTGTACAATTTGCGGATAGCATACAGTGGTACAAAAATAATATTCCTATAGCAGGTGCCAACCAAACACATTATAGGGTTACAGAAACCGGAATTTATAATGCAGTACTTTTTGGAGATTATGGTTGCTTTTTAAAAACGGTGAGTCAGCAAATAATTATTGCATCTGTACCCATACCAAATTTTACTGTAAATGCCCCAATACAATGTCTATTTACTAACCAATTTATTTTTTATAACAATAGTACAAATGCGGTCGGGGGCATGGATTACAGATGGGTATTTGGAGATGGTACAGAGGCAAATACCCGAAATACTATTCATACATACACAAAAGCCGGCATTTATATTGTAAAATTAATAGTGAGCAGTAATACTATTTGCGCAGATTCCTTTACAATGAAAATTACTGTTTATCAAAATCCCATTGCAGATTTTTCTGCGCCTCCCATCTGTATAAATCTCCCTGTTCAACTTACAAACAACACTGCTGATACGCTTGGCTCAGCAATAAGTTATTTATGGACATTTGCAAATGGTGAAACTTCTACTCTTAAAAATCCTGTTCCCCCAATATATTCAACTACTGGAAAATACGATATAAGCTTATTGGTGAATAGTGCACAATGTCCATTGCCTGGTCATTTACTCAAATTAAAAGTTATTGTAGACGAACCTAGAAAACCCATTAGATACCCAATTGAATATGGTGTAATTAATTTACCGCTCGATTTACAGGCAAGGCAATTTGGAGAATCTATTTTATGGAAACCTGCCAATTTTTTAAACAATTACGAAATTTATAATCCCGTATTTAAAGGAGCTGTAGAACAGGAATTTGTTATTGATATAAAAACAAAATCTGGTTGTGTAACATCCGATACGCAAATGGTAAAACTTGTA
>JANPIF010000053.1:0-13099 GCA_031424845.1 Ferruginibacter sp. | reverse complement strand
GCCACCGCCACGCTGGTTGCCGACGTCCCGCACTGGCAGGCCGAAGCCCAGGCTTTGAGTGACGACCCGAATTGGGGCAGTCTGGACGCAAAGTTTCCACCGGGGCATACCTTTGATGTAGAAAATGTAATAGCCGCCGATCTTGAAAAAAAATACCAACAACAATATCAAAATAAACTTCAACAATCACTTAATAAAGTAGAAGAAAGCGAGAAAAAACTAGAAGCAGATAAATTGTTATTTGAAGAAAAAAAGAAAAATGAAAATGAACTTTTCATAAAAAAAATACAGCAGGAAAAAATAAAAATGGAAGCCGAAATGCAGGAGCAGCTTACCAAAAGCATTTCATCTGACTTTGAAAACCGTTTGAGAATATTACAACAGGAAAAAAACGACAATGAAGAAAAACTAAAAGAATCCCGCAAAAAAGAATTGGAGTTTTTACAAAAAGAACAGCAACTAAAAAACAAAGAAGCGGAGCTTGAAATAACCGTACAGAAAAAATTGCAGGAAGAAAGGCATTCGCTTGGTGAGCAAATACGAAAACAGGAAACTGAAAAAAATGCCATCAAAGAAAATGAGCAAACGATGCGTATGCGGGAACTTGAAAAACAACTCGAAGACCAAAAGAAATTAGCAGAAGAAATGAAACGCAAAGCAGAGCAAGGCTCTATGCAATTGCAAGGCGAAGTACAAGAACAAGCTTTGGAAGAAATGCTTGCTGCCACATTTCCTTTTGATGTAATTAGTGAAGTAGGTAAAGGTGTGCGTGGTGCAGATTGCATACAAACAGTGCGCAACCATGTAGGGCAAGAGTGCGGAAAAATTATTTATGAAAGCAAACGCACAGAAGCTTTCACCGCAGACTGGATTGAGAAATTAAAAAAGGATATGCTTGCAACCGGTGCAGATATAGCTGTAATTGTTACCAAAACAATGCCTAAGGATTTACAACAGTTTGGTGAGAAAAACGGCGTGTACATTTGTACATTTTCAGAAGTAAGAAGCCTGGCACAGGTATTAAGAAATGCCATTTTAAAAATAAGTGAAAGCAGAACAAGTCAGGAAAACAAAGGCGAAAAAATGGTAGCCATGTATAATTACCTAACAAGTCATGAGTTTGTAGGGAATATGAATGCTATGAGGGAAGGATTTCGCAGCCTGCGTTCTATGATGCAAAAAGAACGGGAAGACTTTGAAAAAAACTGGAAGAAAAAAGAAAAACAAATAGAATTAATCATTCAAAACTCTTTGCATATTTCGGGCTCGGTGGAAGGTATTGCCGGGCAGGAATTAAATATGCAGTTGGTAGATGGGGATGGAGAATAAACAAATTAGATTTATGCCAATTGATACTGCATGGTTTGGGATGAAGGGAAGTTATTTACTTATTGATTCTGGTCAAACAAAAAGAGGGACTTTGTTTATTCAGCTCATATTAAAAGGTGATGCTACAGAACAAGTAATATATTCACAAAATTCAAACAATAGCCCTTTTGCTGATAAGGTTTTAAGGGATTGGATAAAAAATTCTAATACAAAAACTGAGTTCGAAATTGAAAAAGAATATTACGATAATTTAGGCGATAAACTTGAAGGGCTTCTCATTTTAGCATTCTTATTTTTAATTTTTTATGCTTTATTCAGACTCGATAGAAAGAAAAAAAATCCTTATGGAGAAGATGATAATGATTGGGTAGAAATTGGTACACGAAAAAAAGTTTCTTTCGGAGAAGAAATTGAACCGACCTATAAACCGACCTACAGTTTTCTAACTTATAAGGGCAAAAATTTGAATTTCTCCGAAGCAGAAATTGTTGCAATATTTACAAGACGCTTTCCATTTTTTACAAACCTTTCCCAAAGTGAAAAAATTCGTTTCTTAAACAGGCATAAAAGGTTTATGAAAAATAAAACCTTTAGAATACATGATAGAAGTGGGTTTAAAGAAATGCCTATTTTGATTTCTGCTACAGCAGTTCAAGTTAGTTTTGGGCTGGAAGAATACCTTTTACAGCATTATAAATGCATTAATATTTTTCCCGAAGAATTTTTGGGTGTACACCCAACCATTCGTTTTTTAGAAGGTAATGTATCTGGTGATACTATTAATATTTCGTGGAAGCACTTTTTATTAGGAAATGAAAATAGTACAAATGGTCAAAATGTTGGACTACATGAAATGGCACATGCATATTATTGTCAAAATATAATTTGTGAGCAAGATAGGGACTTATCATTCTCAAAAAGCTACGATCATTTTCACACCCATGGTGACAATGTTTTTAAAATAGAAAAAATAACTGAGCAAAGGCTTTACACAGATTATGCGCTTAAAAATCTACAGGAGTTTTGGGCGGAAAGTGTAGAGATATTTTTTGAACGCCCAACACATATGAAAAAGCAATATCCGGAATTATATAGTTGTATGCAAACAATTTTAAATCAGTCAACCTCTTAATGATCGGTTACTACCCACGACAAATTATTCCCTTCCACAATAATATTTTCCAGGTTTAAAATAACATCTACTTCTTTATTAAAAATACAATTTGCAGTAAAACCGGTTTCAGTTTTATTGATAAAATTAATATTCATATCGTTTATAAAATCCACCAGCCCCACACCATACCATTTAAACATCGCTTCTTTTATACTCCATGACATAGTGAGTAAAGAAATGTTTTCGCCATCAATTTCAGTTAGCAATAATTTTTCCTTTTCAGATAAAAATTTGTGTTGTATTCGTTCAATTTTAACATGGGGTATTTCAATATCTACTCCTACCCTGTTTTGTGTACTCACAATTACAGCAGCATAATCTCCACAATGTGAAATTGAAAAGTGAAATGCTTCATCTTCTAAAAATGGTTTTCGGGTATCTGCAATTTGAATAAGGGATAATGGAAAATCAGGAAAGAGTTCCCGTAGTAAAAACCTACCTGCAAGGTGTTGCAAGCGCTTATGTGGGTGGGTAATGCTGCGCTGAAGCGGTACAAATTGAAGAAAAAAATTCTCTGGTTCTGTAATATGCCAAACGCCTATTTTTGTGGCTGCATTTATTTGGCGTTGGAGTATAAGTGGCATGGTACAAAAGTAATAGAAAAACAGCCCTAAATCCCCCGAAGGTGTACTTCAGACTTTGATACAATAAAGTGTTTTATTGATTTTGTAGGATGGGGGTAATAGGATTTAATGAAAATAATTTTTCGCTTCAAAAAAAGATCAATAGTGGTATGCTGTACAGGTCCCGGCTAAAGGTACGGTCGGGATGCCGATATTACACTCAATCGGCAAGTGACACAACGATGATGACCATAGCTGCTTCTATGTTTGGACAAAAAATAAAAAATGTGCAACGCACATAAAAAACAATATATGATACTAAGCGACAAAAGAATTTTAGAAGAGATGGATAAAGGAACTATAAAAGTGGTTCCTTATAATAGAGGTGACCTTGGCAGTAATAGCTATGATGTACACCTTGGTAAAAACCTCGCCACGTATGAGCATGCAGAACTGGATGCAAAAAAACACAATAAAATAAAGCATTTTGAAATACCTGAAGAAGGTATTTTATTACTGCCACATATGTTTTATCTAGGCGTTACAGAAGAATATACAGAAACACATGCGCATGTGCCTTTTTTAGAAGGCAAATCATCTACAGGGCGATTGGGAATCGATATACATGCTACGGCAGGAAAAGGAGATGTTGGTTTTTGTGGACATTGGACGCTGGAGATTTCTGTAAAGCAACCGGTAAGAGTTTATAAAGGAATGCCTATTGGGCAGTTAATTTATTTTCCGGTAGAAGGAGAAATTGAAGTAAAATACAACCAGAAAAAAAATGCGAAATACAGCGGACAACCAGATGTGCCTGTAGAAAGTATGATGTGGAAAAATGCATTTTAAAATCATCTAAGTAAGAGTAATAAAAATTCAATGAAAAAAATAGCAATTCTTTCTTCGTTATTGTTAATATTATCTTCAAGCATAGCACAAACAACTGCAGATTCTTTACTCAATTTTATTCAAGCAAATAAAAGCCGAGCTTCTTTATTTCTTTCAGTAAATGACACGGTGGTTGGGCGCTTAAATGAAAATACTATGATGCCGCTGGCAAGCACGGTAAAAATTTTAGTAGCCATAGAGTTTGCAAAACAGGCAGCAAATAATATTTTTGATAAAGAGGAAATGATTCCATTAAAAGAACTGGATAAATATTATTTACCTAACACTGATGGAGATGCCCACCCGGGCTGGATTAATTATGAAAAAGGAATTGGTCATATAATAAATGACAGTGTATCTCTCTTAAATATTGCAAGAGGAATGATTCTTTTTAGCAGTAATGCAAATACTGAATACCTTATGGATTTGGTTGGACTGGATAATATTCAAAACAATAAAGAGATATTGGGAATAAGAAATCACACCGTTGTTTATCCTTTGGTGGCATCATTATTTATGTATCAAAATCCTAAGAAAAAATCGGAAGATTATATTTTAAAAGGAATAAGCAGTTTAACAGAAGAACAATACTGCCGTTACATTTATGATATGCATAAAGCTTTAAAATATGATACTGTCTTAAAACCTAAATTTCGTCCTCAGGACCTTACCATGAAAATGCAAAAAGCGTGGAGCGATAGATTACCTTCTTCTACCACCAAAGATTATGTGCAGGTTTGCAGGGTTTTAAATAACAGAAAGTATTTTGATTCTGCCACCTACACAATTTTATCTAAAATATTAGAAGTAGGAATGGAAAACCCCTTAAATCAACAATGGTTAAAACATTTTGGCCAAAAAGACGGCAGCACTGTATTTGTACTTACCAAAGCTATGTACGCCACTACAAAAAAAGGCATCAAAGTAGAGATGGCTTACTTTTTTAATAATCTTACAGAAGCTGAAAATGTAAGGTTACAAGGTTGGATGAATGCATTTGAAATAAGTACATTAACCAACAAAAATTTTAGAAGCAAATTGCAATTGCTTTGAATTGATAAAATTAATTCAGCCTCCAAATTTCAAAATTGAGTGCAGTTGCAAATGTTACCCAACATAAATATGGAACCAATAACCATGCGGCTGTTTTAGATACTTTTCTAAAAGAAAAAATGGTGCTTGCTATCATTATAAAAAGTAAAATAATATCTATCAAAGCAAGGTGGGGCCTTTGAAAATAGAAAAATAAAAATGACCACAAAAAATTTAACGCAAGCTGCAACCAGTAGTAAGTATAGCCTGTATATCTTTTCTCAAGTTTTGCATGATTGTTCCAAATAATGTAAAATGAAATTCCCATCATAATATAAAGAGTTGTCCATACCGGAGCAAATAACCAACTTGGTGGATTAAAGGATGGTTTGTTTAATGTAACAAACCACGTATTTACCGAACTTGAAGTAAAAAATCCGCTAATTCCTCCCACTGTTAATGGAATTGCTATGGATATAAGTAATTTGTAAATAGATTTCATGAAATGAATTTAATGGAAGTTGTCCGATTCATACTCCTAAATGGTGCCAAATTTTTTATAGTATGCAATCAGAAAAGAAGTTACTTCATCATAACTTAATATGCCCATAGGTTGCTGGTTGCTTTGTAAAAACTTTCCGTAGAGTGCTCTAAAAATTGGTTCTAAAAAACTACTATGGTCTAAAGCAAATTTTCTTCTCTCATTAAAATCTGCCATTACTGCGGGCAATAAAAATTTTCTGTATTGCAGAGCAGAAGTGCTATCAGCAAAATATAGCGTACGATTGGCGTAAGAAAAAAGATCCGCATAAACCGAATACCTAAACAACGTATCCGCAGAATTGGACGCTGCCAAATAACCAACAAAATTTGCTTCCATTTCTTTTGCATAACCCAGCTGGTGTGCTACCTCGTGGCATGCAGTAAATGATTGTGTAAATTTTGGAACTGTAGTATTTACCTGAGCCTCTCCGGTAAAAGGATTGTAATAACCTACAAAACCTGTATAATTTCCTAGCCAGCCCCACATAGATTGTTTTAAGGAAGCATGTTTGTAACTGAGAAAACTATATTTTGTTTCTATCTCGGTGTAAGCATTCTTCGTCATGTTAAACAACGCTGCATTATTGGGGTATGCTGTATTATTATTTATTAAAGTTTGTTTGGAAGTATTTATTTTTCCAACGAGTATTCCATTGATGGTTTTTAATTCATCTATAGAATAATCTTCCATTTCAAGCCCAAGTTGATGAGCTATACCAATCCTGTTATAATTTATTCCCCAAAAAATATTGAATAATATATAAACAATACTACAAAAAATTACTGTTTTAATAGCTGTTTGTTTTACCCTTTCACCAGAATCTAATCTTCTCTTTTTACTGAACAAAAATCTAATAAAATAAAATAGTTGTTGAACAAGAAAAAATACAATTGCTCCCCATAAAAAATCACCTATACTAAAAGGTAACCAACCGAAAGCTAAACGAAAAATATTGGAAATTGCAGGATAAAAAGAAGCAGTATATCCATTTTCAACTCTGGTTTCGTTTTTACTGTACAGGTGTATTGCCACGCAAATCAATAATGAAACCACCATTATATTTACCCATTTTCTTTGCTTCATAAATCTAAAACAACATTTTAGATCAAAAATGCAGCATTTTAATAACTATCTACCATGTTTAAGACTAAAATTTAAAAAAAATGATGTACATTTGCAATCCTTTAAAAAGAATGCAATGGGTAGTAAGCGTATGTATGAGATAGCTTTTGTAGGATTAAAACCCGGAGTACACGAGTTTAACTACGAATTGGAGCATGAATTTTTTAAGGAGAAGGGTGGCGAAGGAGTAGATGAGATGAATGCCCATGTAAAACTGATGTTGGACAAAAACAACGGTTTTATGTTATTAAAGTTTATTGTTGGCGGAAATGCTGCTGTTAACTGCGATAGATGTGGTAATCCATTAAAAGTAGATCTTTGGGATGAATTTAATATGGTGGTGAAACTTACTGAAGACCCACAAAAAGCAAATGAGGAGGAAGAAGATGCAGATGTATTTTATATTGCAAAATCTGAAAGCCACATAGATGTAAGTGATTGGTTATACGAATTCGTAATGTTGAGCATACCTATTCAAAATTTGTGTGGAAATGATAGCAACGGTAAAACACTTTGTAATGAAGATGTTTTAAAAAGATTAAATAACATGCAGGTGAGTGAGGAAGAAAAGAAAGAAAACTCCATCTGGAAAGGGTTAGAAAAATTTAAAGACAACTAGTTTTAGATTGATTAGAATCAATTGAACATAAGAATTTTATACAAATACTAAAAAAAACAAGTCATGCCAAATCCAAAAAGGCGCCATAGTCAGCAAAGAAGTGCAAAAAGAAGAACGCACTACAAGGCTACAGAACCTACACTTAGTGTGGACAGCACTACAGGCGAAACACACGTACGCCACCGTGCACATGTAAGCGAAGGTAAATTATACTATAAAGGTAAATTGGTGTCAGAAAAAGCACCCTTAAGAGCTGTATAATATTTACTGATAAAATCTTTTATTCCAGAGTCGTACTTGCGTAACTTCAAGTACGGTTTTGGAATTTTTCATTTTTAAATTTTCTTACTATGATCACTATCGGGCTCGATATGATGGGTGGCGATTATGCACCTCTCGAAGCGGTGAAAGGTGCTGTAGGATTTATGGCAGATGCAGTTGACAATACGCAATTGGTATTGATTGGTGATGAAGAAAAGATAAAAATTTTAGCCCATGATTATCATTTGCCTGAAGAATCATTTACTATTGTACATGCTTCCCAGATAATTGAAATGCATGAGCATCCTACAAAAGCTTTGAAAGAAAAACCCCAGAGTTCTATATCAGTTGGTTTTCAACTTTTGGCTACCGGTAAAATTGATGCATTTATAAGCGCAGGTAATACCGGTGCAATGATGGTAGGAGCTTTATTTAGCATTAAAACAATTGAAGGTGTTCTACGACCTACAGTTGGTGCCTATATTCCCAGAGAAGATGGTTCGTTAGGTTTATTGGTGGATGTTGGTTTAAATGCAGATTGTAAACCTGAAAACTTAAACCAGTTTGCTACATTGGGATCATTGTTTGCAGAGCATATTCTTAAAATAAACCATCCTAAAACTGGGTTGGTAAATTTAGGGGAAGAAGAAGGAAAAGGCAATATACTAGCTCAGGCCACCTACCCACTTTTAAAAGAAAACACTCAGATAAATTTTATTGGCAATATCGAAGGCAGGGATATATTATTGGATAAAGCTGACGTAATGGTTTGCGAAGGTTTTACTGGAAATGTGGTGTTGAAAATGGCAGAAAGCGTGTATGATATTGTGAAGAGAAGAAATATTGAAGACGAACATTTTGAACGTTTCAATTTTGAAACTTATGGTGGTGTACCGGTACTAGGTGTTGCAAAACCTGTAATAATAGGTCATGGAATAAGTAGCAGTACAGCTTTTAAAAATATGATAAAAATAGCAGCACGCATGCTAGAAACTGATTTGAGTGGAAAAATTAAAGAATGTTTTAAAGCCTAAATCAATGTAGATTACCATATTAAAAAAACCGCTTGAATAAGCGGTTTTTTTGTTTAATCAATAATTATAAATTTTAATAAATCAAGTGTTTTCTTTGCATGGTATATAATAATATAAATACTGCAGCTAAAACAACTGTAAACATAAATATCATACCTGAAAGTGCGAAAAAACCAATAAAAAATGCCATAGTTACAAACGGAAGTAATTCACCAATTACATACAATAAATAACCTTGCTTTTTTCTTTTACGCATTTGCAAAGCTCCTGCAAAGCACAATCCTACAGCTACTAAACTTAATAAAAGAATAGGGATGCGGTTTTCATAACTTTTTATGGTCATTTTTTCAAAATTTGCAGGGTCACCCATCATAGATTTTACAAACTTTGGTGTTTCAGCACTTTGCATTTGTGCCATCACTTCATCTTTTTTATCGTAAGAACTTTTGGAACTTACAAAACCGAAAACCGAAAATAACAATGCAATAACACATCCTATTATTGTAAGAATGGTTAATACATTAAGTCCTGTAGGCAATGGTGTTTTTTGAAGATCATTTACAGTTAATGAATCATCAGGGTTGTAGTTGTCTTGCATAATGTTAGTTTTAGATAAACAAATTAAGCAACTTAAAAATGATAACAAAACATGATTTACAAAAAATTATAAATGGTAGTAACTTTGCTTCAACATGCAGCCTTTTATTTCTCACAAAATATTTAATCAAACCTTCCTTTTATCTGCCCAGCGTACAGTTTTTTGGGAAGAAGAAAAAATATTGATTCTTTCAGATCTTCATCTTGGCAAAAGCGGTCATTTTCGCAAAAGTGGTATAGCCATTCCTCAAAATTTGTATAAAGAAGATTTGTTTCGTTTGCTAAACGAAATACAATTTTTTAAACCAAGGCAACTTATAATCGTCGGAGATCTTTTTCATAGTAGTATGAATAAGGAACACGAACTTTTTTTAAGATGGAGAAAAGATATTGCTACCACCGAAATTCATTTAATAAAGGGTAACCATGATATTTTAAAAAACGAATGGTATAAAAAAGCTGAAATTGAAGTTCATAAAAAGCATTTATCCATCGGCAATTTTTCATTTACCCATGATATAAATGAATGTGAAGAAAAAGAGAATAATTATTGCTTCAGCGGGCACATCCATCCTAGCATATTAATGCGAGGCTTAGGCAAACAAGCTATCAATTTAGCATGCTTTTATTTTGCAAAAGATTATGCAGTGCTTCCCGCTTTTGGTAAGTTTACCGGCACATTTCAAATAAAACCTTCTGCCGAAGAATGTGCATATGTACTTGTAGAAAATAAAATTATGAAACTGCTCTAATTGCATACTTCCAACAGGCTTCAACTCACTTTCTTCTCAGCATTTCTTTCTTTATCAAGCCAAGTTCTCTTCCCATTTGTCCGGATACTGAACTATTCTCTTGCGCCCTACGCATCAGGTAAGGAATAACATCTTCTATAGGTCCGAAAGGCAAATATTTACTTACACTACAACCGCTTTTTGCAAGGTTAAAAGTTATGTTATCACTCATACCATACAACTGCGAAAAATGTATGTGTGGGTGATTGTGTGGTAGACTTAATTTATCTAAAACTTGAGTAGCCAGTAAATTACTTCCTTCATTGTGCGACGCCACAATAACAGCAATTTTTTCAATATGTTCTATGCAAAATTCTACCGCTGCATTATAATCTTTATCAGTACTTTCTTTATTTGGTTGTATAGGAGATGGATAGTTTTTTTCCGCTGCACGCTTTCTTTCTTTTTCCATGTATGCACCACGTACCAGCTTTGCACCAAGTATAAAATTCTTTTGCTCGGCGGCTTCATAACTATCTTTTAAAAAGGCTAATCTATCGTGCCTGTATAATTGAATAGTGTTATAAACAACCCCCTTATTTTTATTAAAACTATCCATCATTAAAATGGTAAGCGCATCTACCGGGTCTTGTATCCAGGTCTCTTCGGCATCTACAAGCACGCCAATATTTTTATCATTTCCGGCTTGGCATATTTTATTAATTCTAACTATTACTCTTTTCCATTCTTCTTTCTCACTTTCTAATAGAGATGCCAGGACTGCATTGTAGCGGGTCATTAAAGAACCTTTAATAGCATTCATGCCTGTATCTATTGTTTCCAGTAAACCAAAACGCACCAGCCCTGTTACTTTAATGCTCATAAAAGGAATATTCTTTTGTGTAGCTGCATAGTTTATCACTTTTATAAATTCTTCTGTTGCATGGTCAAATCCTGCTTCGCCATCCTCGCCACCTTCTACGCCATAATCTAAAATTACTTCCACATTATATTCACCTAATTTTTTTGCGACTGCAGCAGTTTCTTCCAATGTTTCTCCACCAACAAACTGACTAAAAATAGTACTGCGAATAACATTTTTTGTAAAAGGAACATGAAATTTTATCGCCGCAGGCATTAAATTCAGTCCCAAATTAACCAACCAGGGTTTGCCCATTGTTGTAAAAAGAAAATTGGCTTTTTTAAGTTCTTTATCGGTTTTGTAAGCAAACGCATATTCAGTATTATCAAACGATATCATATAAAAGATTGTGCAACAAAATTAAGTGGTTTTAACTGTGGTAAATAAAAATTTAACGCATTAAAAAAACTTCAACTAAATCCTCTCCAAAAGAGAGGACTTTAGTTCCTGGAAATATAAAGTATTTCAAATTATTTAAGGCTAGCTCCTCTCCATCGGAGAGGCAGGGGTGAGGTTTTAGCCGAACAAAAAAGGACCCTGATGTTGCATTATTGGCGTCGCACCCGTCCGAATGGCGTTCAGCCGGGCGGACATTTCATCTTTATCTATCTATTTAGCTTTTATCAACCAAAGTAGATTGTGCAATATTTTTGCATATCGTAATTGTATAGAATTCCAACAATTTACTTTGTACAATAATTCATTTCTTTTATGAACGAGATCAGCATTGTTTTCCCACACCAGTTATTCAAACAAAATACCGCACTACACAAAAACAGAACAGTATTTTTAATAGAAGAACTTTTATTTTTTAACCATTATAATTTTCATAAACAAAAAATATTATTGCACCGTGCATCCATGAAAAGCTATGAGGCACATTTAAAAAAAGAAGGTTACAAAATTGAATATATTGAAAGCATCGATGAACGAAATGACATCAGAAAACTTATGGCTTTTTTGAAAAATGAAAAGATATCTACCATTCATTTTACAGAAGTTGTTGACGATTGGTTGGAAAAAAGAATTACTACAGCTTGCAAAAAAGATAGCCTTAAAATTATCACTTACCAAACCCCATCATTTTTAAACAGAGAGCAAGATGGCGATGAGTATTTTGATGGCAGAAAAAGATATTTTCAAACAGAATTTTACATTGCACAACGCAAAAAAAGAAACATACTTTTAGATCCTGATAATGGACCGCTTGGTGGCCAATGGAGCTATGATGCAGATAACAGAAAAAAGTTTCCTTCAAAAGAAAAATCACCTCAGATTAGTTTTCCTAATGAAGATGAATTTGTAAAAGAGGCAAGGGAATATGTCAACACTTATTTCAACAAAAACTATGGAGAAATAGATAACTTTTTTTACCCAACAAATTTTCCATCCGCAGAAATATGGTTAGCAGAATTTTTGCAGCAAAGATTTGAAAAGTTTGGTGAATATGAAGATGCTATTGTTGTCAAAGAAAATTTCCTTCATCATAGTGTTTTAAGTCCATTAATAAACATTGGTTTACTTACGCCGCAGCAGGTGGTTGATGCTGTTTTAAAGTTTGCAGAAAAGAATAATTCTCCCATAAATTCTACCGAAGGTTTTATACGCCAGATCATTGGCTGGAGAGAATTTATTCGGATTGTATATGCACGAGAAGGCATTAAGCAACGCACTACTAATTATTGGAAATTTACCAGAAAAATTCCTCCATCATTTTGGGATGGAACTACAGGTATTGAACCAATTGATAGTGTAATAAAAAAAGTAATTACAACAGGCTATTTACATCATATAGAAAGGTTGATGTTGTTGGGAAATTTTATGCTCCTTTGCCAGTTTGACCCCGATGAAGTTTACAAATGGTATATGGAAATGTTTGTGGATAGTTACGATTGGGTGATGGTACCAAATGTTTATGGTATGGTTCAGTTTGCAGATGGTGGATTAATGACAACTAAACCTTACATCAGCGGGATTTATTATGTACTTAAAATTTGCGACCATAAAAAAGTTGAATGGTGCCAAATATGGGATGGCATATTTTGGCGATTTATGGATGTACACAGAAAATTTTTCGAGAAAAATCCTAGGCTTGGAATGCTTGTAAAAACTTTTGATAAAATGCCTTCTGAAAAAAGAAATGCACACAATGAAATAGCAGAAAAATTTTTAGCGGAATTGGATAATTTCTGAATGGTGAATTGTCAATTGGTTTCTGCAACTCGAACCTTAAAAATTTATATTTTATAAATGAACAAACAAATAAAAAAACAACATCTTCCC
>JANPIF010000052.1:0-3115 GCA_031424845.1 Ferruginibacter sp. | reverse complement strand
AAAAATATATTAAACGGAAAAAAATTCAGTGTAGCCATTAATGCTTCCCAACAATCATTAAGAAATATAGTACAGATTGGAGCACAACAGGCAATACCGTTGCCTTCTTTAAGCGCTTGCCTTAGTTATTTTGATTCGTATAAAAGTGAATGGTTACCAGCAAATTTAACGCAGGCGCAAAGAGATTTTTTTGGTGCACATACTTACGAGCGTATAGATAAGGAAGGAATTTTTCATACAGAATGGAATGCGGTTATACAGTAAAGAATAGATGTCACGAATACCAAGAATTTTCATGTATGAATACAAGGGAATTCTTATAGTAATGTGTAATTATGAATAGGAGCAAAATGAAGAAACTACAAATAGCTTCAAAATTTTTTACTCTAACAGATTTTATTATTTATCTAAACTTAGAACGTGAGATTTACTGTTTTGAATTCGTATTAAATTATTAAAATTTAATAAAACCATTCCTGAAAAATTATGCCACTTGTGGCAACCAAAATTAATAGAAGTTTAAAATACATTTAGAAAATTAATAGAAGAAACATGGAGAATGTAACAAAAACAAAACCTACCATCATCACAATTTTCGGTGGCTCAGGAGACCTTACATGGCGTAAATTAATACCTGCTTTATACAACCTTTATTTGGATGGATGGCTCAATGAAAAATTTAGCATCATTTGTATGGGACGCAGTGAAATGAAAGACGGTGAGTTTATAAAAAAACTAAAGGATGGTGTAGATAAGTTTTCAAGAAGCGGTAAGACAGTTGCTGAAAAATGGAATGAATTTTCAAAATATATTGTTTATAAAACAGGAGACTTTAATAACAAAGGCACTTTTACTACAATTAAAAAAGATGTAACTGCATTTGAAAAAGAAGCTGCAGAAACGGTAAATAAAATTTATTACCTGGCCGTGAATCCCCAGTTTTTTGAAAGTATTGCAGATGGTTTAAAAGAAGTAGGATTAAATGATGATTGCGACCATGCCAGACTTGTAATAGAGAAGCCTTTTGGTACGGATTTAAAAACTGCCAAAGCTTTAAATGAAAAATTATTATCTATTTTTCAGGAGAGCCAGTTATTTAGAATAGACCATTACCTTGGTAAAGAAACCGTACAGAACTTACTGGCATTTCGTTTTGCCAATGCATTGTTTGAACCATTGTGGAACAGAAATTATATTGATAATGTTCAAATATCTGTCTGCGAAAAAATAGGCGTGGAAGACCGTGGTGGTTATTATGACCATAGTGGTGCCTTAAGAGATATGGTACAAAACCATGTAATGCAATTGCTTTGTTTGATAGCAATGGAGCCGCCCGTATCATTTGATGCCAATGAAATAAGAAATAAAAAAGCAGATGTTCTGCATGCCATAAGAGAAATAAAAAGAGAAGAAGTACATGAGTTTGCCAGCCGTGGGCAATATGCTGGTGGCTGGCAGGAAGGCGAAAAAGTAAAAGGTTATAGAGAAGAAAAAGATGTACCTAAAGAATCGAATACAGAAACATTTGCAGCCATTAAATTTTTTGTTGATAACTGGCGATGGAGCAATGTGCCTTTTTATGTACGCAGCGGTAAACGTATGCAGCAAACAATTTCTGTTATAACGGTGCAGTTTAAACCGGTGCCGCACCAGTCATTTCCCGATGAAGCAATTGAGAACTGGCAACCCAACAGAATGATCATAAACATACAACCCGATATGGGAATTCGCATTCGTTTTCAGGCAAAAAAACCGGGGTTAAAAATGCAATTGAATCCTGTGGACATGACTTTTAATTACAACGATACTTACAGCAGTGGCATACCTGAGGGTTATGAAACTTTGTTGCTGGATGTAATAGAGGGCGATGCAACATTGTTCATGCGTGCCGATCAAGTAGAAGCTGCATGGGAAGTAATATCGCCTATTTTAGAAATGTGGAAAGACAACCCATCGGTTAATTTTCCTAATTATGCAGCCGGCACCAACGGCCCTGAAACTGCAGAAGCATTGATAGCAAGAGATGGCAATAATTGGATTATACTTCCCTTTGAAAAAAAGAAAGATGAATAAAGTAACCCGTTTTGAAAACGCAGATTTATTGGCAAAAACTGCTGCAGAATATTTTATCAAATTGGCTGCTGAGGCCATAGAAAAAAAAGGAAAATTTACAGTAGCATTATCTGGTGGGAATACACCTGGGGCTATGTACAAATTATTGGCTAGCGATTTTTACAGCCAGCGAATTGACTGGAAAAAATGTTATTTTTTTTGGGGAGATGAACGTTGTGTTCCCTTAAACCATCAGGACAACAATGCATTTAACGCTAAAAATATTTTGCTTGATAAAGTACCCGTTCCTAAAAAAAATATTTTTATAATACCCGTAGATGAAAGCCCCATAAATGCTGCCATCTATTATGAAGCTACCATAAAAATATTTTTTAAAACTGATAAGCCGGAGATCGATTTAATTTTATTAGGGATGGGCGATAATGGGCACACTGCATCGCTCTTTCCACATACAACAATATTGCAAGAACAAAAAGCATTGGTAAAAGAAGTGTATGTAGAGGAAGTAAAAATGTATAGAGTAAGTTTTACTGCACCGCTTATAAACAATGCCAAGCATATTTTATTTTTAGTTGCCTGCAAGGGTAAAGAAGCTATGTTGAAAAAAGTTTTGGAGGGGGAGTATAAACCAGATGAATATCCTGCACAGCTGGTGAAAGGTGCGGAATGGTTTGTGGGGAAGTGAAATTATTTCTAAAAAAATTCACACAATTAATAGATAAAATTAATACTGAATTTGTATTGATAAAATCCTTTTGTTACTTGTAGATTGTGTTTGTGCATAATACAATTGGTGAGCATTCAACATAGAAATGAAACATGAGTGATTAAGGTTCTAAAGTAACATGTAACAACCACAAAAATTCGTATTAAATAAAGTTTAGAAGTTATAGGGGAATGTTATCTGCTCCGCTTTCATATTACGTTCAATCAAATGTAAACACTCCAGATTTTTGGTAAGATCATTATGCTATTTTATTCCAAAAATAAATAGAGAATCAAATCATTGCACAAAACAAGTTTCATTTTCAAATTATTGGTT
>JANPIF010000051.1:0-1554 GCA_031424845.1 Ferruginibacter sp. | reverse complement strand
AAGTACAGAAGTTGCACCGTAATCAAAAAAATTTATGCTCTTAATTTTTCTTTTACAGACGAAGCTGATAGACCTGTGTAAATACAAAATTCATCAATAGAAACCAACTGATGAGGCTGCTTAGCTAAATGTGTTTTAATTTTTTTGATAACATCTCTGCCCCAACGCTCACTCTTACCTGTAACAATTTGAACATCCTTTGGATAAATACAAACTCTTTCCATGTTGAATATTTTAATAAATCTCTTTTATCTAAACCACAACCATTACAGCTGTGTCAGTACAAATTTACTTTAATTAGAGGAGGAAATATAAACACTTGGTGGAATAATACTTCATTATCGGCAGGAACGGAAGTGGCAATTTTTAAAGTGATACAACTGCCCTTATTTTTGATTTGAGTTGGTTCAAACCGTATCAGAAAAAATATTAAAATCCAATTATTATGGCAAAACAAACCGGTCTCACACGTTACTCAGGGTCCATGGGTGGTGTAAGACATTTTAAAATTAAAGGACTATCTGGCGACTTCGCCGGGTTGAATGGAGGCGCAACAGGTGAGCAAATAAAATCAGCTCCTGAGTTTGCAAGGACCCGAGAAAACATGAATGAATTTGGAGGCTGTGCAACAGTCGGTAAATCTATTCGTACAGGTCTTAGTCAGGTTATTAAACAAATGAGTGATCCTCAAATGACCGGACGTCTAACAGGAGTAATTAAAAAAATAAATTTGGAGGATCAGACTGAAGCAAGGGGTTATCGGGCTATTTTGATCTCTCAGGAAAAGCAATATTTGATTGGATTTGCTTTCGATAGAAATGCAAGTTTGGAAGGAGCATTTACTGCACCTTACACTTTCTCAAATACCGCAGCTCGTGATTCAGCAACATTAACAGTGCCTGCATTTAACCCTGCAAATTTGGTTAATGCTCCATCAGGTGCAACCCATTTCCGTTTGCTTACTGCCTTGGCTTGTATTTCTGATTTTGCTTACAACGAGCAGACAGGAACATACGAACCAATTGATGTAGCAAATAATGAATTGTCTAATGTAGAATACTCAGGGTATCTGCCATTAAATGCTCCCATTGCAACGGCTACCACTGTAACAGCAACGCTGCCTGGTACACCTACACTGACAGCGGATGCAAGTGTAATTTTCTGCATCGGGATCGAGTTTGTGCAACAGGTTGGCAGCAACTACTCTGTTTTCTTTTCAGGCAATGCACTAAAAGTCATTGATATATTTTAAGCGTTATATCCATCAACCACAACCCTGTATTCTTACAGGGTTTTTTTATGCCCCAACCTTTTTGAATCAAGGTAGCTTATGGTAGGCTTACCCCTCGCTTATGGGCGGTTTATAGGTGAGTAGAAGTCAACCTACCTAAGAATAAAAAAAGAAAAGCAAAGCCCCTAAAAGGGCAATGCTGATAACCAACGGCGGCCTGATGGATATAACCAAAGGTAGCTGCCGCAAGGAAGTGCTAAAACTGAAACACCTGGCAAGGGACGAAAATAAACGCCTAACCTGCGGACGTGCTTACTGAATGC
>JANPIF010000050.1:0-7930 GCA_031424845.1 Ferruginibacter sp. | reverse complement strand
CTGATGATATTTTCGGATAAAGTTTTTGATAATACAACCTTTTCAAAAATTGCTTCAGGATAAGTAACTATTATTTTCTTAGCCTGCGATAAGTTTTTTGCCTGTGTAATTTTTGTCAAAGCTTCTGTACGAAGCATCACGTGGCTACTATTCAGCAGCTGGTAATTCTTTTTATTTTTAAAAGAAGAAGGGAAATAAAATACATCCAGCGCACCGGTAATATTTTCTAAAGAATTGTGAAAGTAAGCCGCTTCTTCTGCATCTCTTAAAATAACAAGATGGTTTAGTTGTGAGGCTGCATCGTTGGAATGAACTGCCGCTAATATGAACTGAGAAGCACTTCCATTAAGCCCTTTTAAGTGAAATTGCTGCGGTTTAGACAATGTGATTCCATCCACAATTTTAAAACTGCGGGGATCATTTTTGTACAAACTCATCAACACATCTGCATTCATATTCTGCAGCAAAGGTAAAAGAAATAGCTTTGTAAGACACTTCCATTTTTGCAAATAAGGCTATAATTACCGCAATTATAACAGAAACCAGCTATTTGCAAAATATTTCGTTTTTCGAAGTACATATTAATTTAAATTAAACATTAAGTGAAGTAATAACATTCCATTTTTTTTACTTTATATGAATTACTTTCTAAAAATGAAAACCTTTCACATAAGCACTTTGAGCACTAAATTTTATTATATTTAGGTACGTATAAAATAAAAAATTATTAATCCCAGCTATGAAAAAATATTTACTAGGCTTGTCATTTACATTTTTCTTTTTTTGCAGCGGTTATGGGCAACTACCGGTATTGTTTTCAAAAGGAAATTTTTTACCGGATAATAATATTCAAAAAGGAAATTTTAAAAAAGAAATTCTTACAGGTGCCCTGCGTAATGGTTTTTATTTTGGCTTAATACAATTTTCAATACTACCATCTGCCAGCGAAAAAATGCTGCTTACCAAACAAGGTATTGTACTCGAAAACTATTTACCCCAAAATACTTATTTGGCTGCGATAGCGGAAAACACTGATTTTACTGGGCTCACAAAAAATAATATTATTTCTATCAATATACTTCCTACCTTTTTTAAAACAGATGTAGCTGCTGAAAATTACAAAGAGGAAAAATTAAAATCGGCCGAAAAATATTTTGCCGTAAATTTTTATAAAACGGCCGGAAAAGAAAATGTACTTGAAGCCCTGAAAAACTTAGGTGCATCTGTGGTAAAAACAAATTTTGATGCAGAGGGTGTTATTTATATTCAACCAAAAATATCGATATTGGCAAGTGTTGCAGCGCTTCCTTTTGTTTCGTTTATAAGTGTTCAGTCTTTTGCCGCCAGAACCTTAAATTATGATGATGTAGGAACACATTCACTCGCCTCCATACAATCAGTTACCGGCAGAAATTTGCAGGGCAAAAATATTACCCTTGGTGTAGGAGATATTTCAGATACTAAAACTCATATTGATTTTTTTGGAAGAAACATAGCAAGAGTTCCTGTTGGTCCAAGTTTTCATGGCATCCATACTTCGGGCACAACGGCAGGCGGTGGTATAAAAATTCCGGTTAACAAAGGTGTAGCGCCCAAAGCTTCGGTAATCAATTCGTTTTTCACCGATATCATTTCGCAAACTCCCACATACGTTACAGATTATAATTTAACCAGTACCAATAACTCCTACACCACGGCTGATAACGGCTGCGTGGGCAACGGCAAATACGATGCAAGCAGCAATTTTATAGATAACCAGTTACTGAATTTTACGCAGATTATGCATGTATATGCCGCAGGAAACGATGGCGCATTTAACTGCGCAAGTTTTCCCACTAGTTTTGCCACCATAAAATCAGGATGGCAATGCGCAAAAAATGTGCTTACAGTTGGCAATGTAAATGGTAACAACTATTTGATAAGTTCTTCAAGCAGCAGAGGCCCGGTAACAGATGGAAGAATAAAACCGGAGATTGTAGCAGATGGTTCAGGGAAGACGTCCACTATTCAATTTAATAATTACGCAAGTACTAGTGGTACAAGCATGGCAGCGCCCACAGCAACTGGCACCATAGGTTTACTTACAGAACGCTACAAGCAATTAAACGGAAATACCAATCCGCCTGCAGCTTTAATGAAAGCACTGGTGTGCAATACTGCTGAAGACCTTGGGAACCCAGGACCGGACTACACATATGGGTTTGGGCTGCTAAACGGGAGGCGTGCAGTGGAAGCACTTGAAGCAAACCGATACTTTTTTGGCAATACCAACAGTTCCATACCTATCGTGATCCCTGCAGGCGCTAGAAGACTTAAAGTGATGCTGTATTGGGCTGATGTGGCCGCAGCGAGCAATGCAGCCACGGCCTTGGTAAATGATTTAGATCTAACTGTAACCGGCGCTTCTGGTTTGCATTTGCCGCTTGTTTTAAATAGCAATCCTGCATCGGTTACCAACAATGCTGTGGAAGCTGCAGATCATTTAAATAATATAGAGCAAGTCGTTATTGATAATCCTACCGCCGGTACGCACAACCTTAATGTAAATCTATTTAATGTACCCCAGGGCCCGCAAAACTATGTAATCACCTACCAGGTAGATATGAACGGGGTAACTGTAGAATATCCGGTTGGCGGCGAAACACTTGTACCTGGCGAATCAGAAAGAATAAGGTGGACGGCAAATGGAGATGAAAGCAGTACTTACACTGTAGAATATTCAGATAACAATGGCTCAACTTGGAATATTATTTCTGCTAATGCAGCAGCAGGAAGCCGTTCGCTTTCATGGGTAGTACCTGCGACTGTTACTAACATTGCCTTGGTAAGGGTTACAAAAAATACATCTGGACTAAGCGATGTAAGCGATACAAATTTCACTGTATTAGGCGTGCCAACGCTTACTGCTTCGGTGCCCTGTGAAGGATATGTACAGCTAAACTGGAATACGGTTGCCGGTGCATCCTCGTATGATGTACTGCAATTAGGTGCTGACAGTATGGAAATAATTACCAATACACTCGGCACCGGCTTTTTAGTAAAAGGCTTGCAAGCCGCCGGCTCTTACTGGTTTGGTGTGCGGGCAAAAAACGGATTGGTAAATGGTCGCCGATCCATATCAGAAAATGTAGTACCGGCTACTGGTAGCTGCACCCTCTCCCCTGCATTTGATAATAATTTTAAGGCAGTGTCTGTAGATGCACCGGTAAACGGAAGAGCATTTACATCCTCTGCGCTTGGTGCTTCTGAAGCAATTAGAGTCACTATTAAAAATTTAGATGATGCAGCTTCGTCAGGCAATTATGATTTGTTTTATCAGATAAACAACCAAGCTGTTGTGATGCAAACAAGTGCAGCGATCATTCCGGCACTTACATCCGCTCAATTTACATTTACTACCCTGGCTGATTTTTCTACGCCTGGTATTTACACAATAAAAAGCTGGGTAAAAAGAACCGGTGATACACAGCCGCTGGATGATACTGCGACTACCATTATTAAAAGTCTGAGCAATGCGGCAATTACCCTTCCTTTAAATGATGGCTTTGAAACCACCATCAACAAAGAATACACCGTCAACACCATCGGCTTAGATGGCAATGATCGGCTTGATTTTAAAACAAACAATGCAAGAGGTAGAGCCAGAACATTCGTAAATACGGGGTTTGCTTTATCTGGCAACCGGGCCATTACACTGGATCAAAATGCCCCGGGCACGGAAGTCACGGACAGTTTGCTGGCTACGTACAACCTAAGCAATTATACCGGAGCCAATTTATTGAGGTATAATTTTTCCTATAAAAACCATGGGCAGGATAACTTTCCAAATAATAAGGTGTGGATACGTGGCAGCGATACAAACCCATGGGTGCTTGCATATGATCTGGCAGCAAACCAGGCCAGTATTGGACAATGGAAAAATGCCATTATCAACATAAACAATGTATTGGACACTGTAGTACCTGCGCAGCCAATGACAAGCAGTTTTCAGGTAAAATTTGGCGAAGAAGGGATTACTTCTGCTAATATTCCAAACCCTATTTCTGACCAGGATGATGGTTATACTTTTGACGACACCAAATTATCGGAAGCAATAAATGATGTGGAAGTATTGGCTATAGTATCGCCCACCAAGTCAGGCTGTGGTGTTGCAGGATCGTTACCCTTGCAGGTAAGTTTAAAAAATTACGGCACTGTAGCGATTTCAAATGTGGTGGTTAGCTATAGAGTAAACGGGGGCACGCAGGTAAATGAAACCATCAGTAGCTTCCCTACAGGAGCCGCTATCAATTACACATTTTCTTCCACAATTAATTTTATACCCAACACCGATTATACCATTGATTGCTGGATAAGTGCAGCGGCTGACAATTACAAAAGCAACGATAGTTTGTTAGGGTATTATTTACATACAAGCGAGGTAATAAATACATTCCCATATATTGAAGGTTTTGAAACTGGCAACGGAGGATTTTTCACCAATGGCACCAATAACAACTGGCAATTAGGTACACCTTCAAAAACGGCGATTAATAAAGCCGCAAATGGTACCAATGCATGGGTAACGGGTCTTTCAGACAACTACAATAATTACCAGACAGGCTATCTTTATTCACCCTGTTTTAATTTAACCGGCCTTACCCTCCCCGTATTATCGTTTAGCCATATTTACAAAACGGAGTTGGATTATGATTATAACTGGGTTGACTATTCAATAGATGGCGGTGTTACATGGGTTAAACTTGGGGTACAATCGCAGGGAACCAACTGGTACAATGATGTAAAAAGAGTATGGAATATTTCAAATGCCAAATGGCATGTTGCAAGCTATGATTTGCTTGCAGGTGCTGCAAACGTTAGGTTTCGCTTTGTGTTTACTTCAGATTCCGGCGTTACCGATGAGGGCATTGGCATAGATGATATACATGTATTTGACAAAGCTACCATTTACACCGGGGCCAATCAAACTGCAACCAATACCATCAGTGGAAGCAACTGGCTCGATGTAAATGCGCCCAACGGAAACAGAATAGCATCAATAAATCCGCAGGGAAATAACCTTGGGCTAACCAATACAGCCGTTTATTTTAATACAGGGGCAGTGCGGTTTACCGGCGCACCTAACAATCAATACTATCTTGACAGGAATATTGTAATAAGGCCAACCACTCAACCGGTTACCCCCGTATTGGTGCGTTACTATTTTACAGATACAGAAGCCCTCGCATTAATGAATGCTAACGGATGTGGCATTTGCACATCAATTAGAGACCCCTACGAAGCGGGTGTTACAAAATACAGTGGTACTGCCACCGAGGAGAATGGCAATTTTAATGATAATTTTACAGGCATTCATCAATTTATTCTGCCTGCTAATGTGCAGGTGATTCCATATAACAATGGCTATTATGCTGAGTTTTCTGTAAATAGCTTTAGTGAATTTTGGATAAATAATGGTGGGCCGGGAGCCAACCAACCGTTGCCAGTGTCGTTGCTGTCTTTTACTGCCAACAAGCAGGAAAAAACAGTAAGGCTTGCCTGGAAAACAACTTCGGAAATAAACAGCAGCCATTTTGTGGTAGAACGCAGCAGCAATGGAGTTGCATTTGAAGCCATAGGTAGCGTAAACGCAAAAAATATTCCAGGCGAACATGATTATTCTTATCTCGATTTGCAACCATTAACTCCAATGAATTTCTACAGGTTAAAATCAGTAGACTTAAATGGAAAATTTGCTTATAGTGAAATAAGAAAAATAAATTTTGAAAATAATTTGTTTGCTGTAAACATTTATCCAAACCCGGTTACTGCAGGAGTGATCAACATTATTTCTTCAGAAAACTGTTACAAGGCAATTTTGTACGATGCAGTAGGTACTGCTGTTACGAGGTATACGCTTTCCGGTAAAAATAATCTTGTAAAAATAACATCGCTGGCAAGAGGAATGTATCAAATAAAAATATTCAGCGATAAGGAAGTCGTTACAGAAAAAATTATTATTCAGTAGAAGACCCGCTCCAGTGGTGAATAAAACAATCAAATAAATCTAAGCAGTCTACCAAAAAAAACTGTAGACTTCTTTATCATACTATTTTTAAAACTTAAGGCGTATCTTTCTTATACCAAAAAGTAATATATGGCATTAGAACCATGGCGCACAGCCACCGTAATAAAAATTGAACAGCAAACATATAATACAAGAAGATTTTTTATCAGGATAGATGATTTGGATGTGTTTAATTTTAAGCCTGGTCAGTTTGTTACGCTCGACTTGCCCATACACGAAAAACCAAACAAACGTTTACGAAGTTATTCAATTGCCAGCTGGCCCGATGGGAGCAATATATTTGAATTGTGCATCGTATTATTGGAAGGCGGCGCAGGAACCACATATCTTTTTAATGAAATAAAAGAAGGTTCTCAACTCACACTCCGTGGCCCGGTTGGTGTATTTACCTTAGGTGATCATGCGCTGGAAAACGATCTGTTTTTAATTTGTACAGGTACCGGCATTGCACCTTTTAGAAGTATGGCGCATTATATTAAAATGCACAATATGCCACATAAAAATATTTTTCTGCTTTTCGGGTGTCGTACAAAAGCCGACTTACTTTATTTTCAAGAACTAACAGAACTCAGCGATAGCATGCAGGGCTTTCATTATATACCTACACTCAGTCGTGAGCAATGGGAAGGCGCAAATGGATATGTACATACTGTATATGAAAATATTTTGCAGGCGCACAATAATCCATCAGCATCTTTTATGCTTTGCGGTTGGAAGGCAATGATCGATGAAGCAAAACTGCGAATTGTAAACTTAGGCTATGATAAGAAGAGTGTGCATTCGGAGTTGTATGGCTAATGAGTGCAATTGTTTAATGTTCTTAGTTTAATGTTCAAGGTTTATATACATATAGGTTAATTTTAAAGTTCAAAGCTTCGAACTTTGAACCATAAACCTTAAACTTTAAACCAAATCCTCCAACTTAAAACTTTCCTTCATCCTAATCCCCTTCTCTGTCATCTGCAAAGTGCAACATTCAATGGTAGGATCGTGTTCAAAAAATAGAACGTAATCATTTTGCTGCGCTTCCGTAAGAAATGATTTCTTTTCGTTTAAAGTTGTGAGCGGAAACATATCATAAGCCATTACATAAGGCAAAGGTATATGCCCTGCCGATGGCAACAAATCTGCCATGTACAAAATTGTTTTACCCTTGTAATTTACTTGTGGCAACATCATGGCATCGGTGTGGCCAAACACCTGGCGTATCATAATATTAGCTGGAAAATCATTGGGATGCTCTTCAATAAATTTAAGTTTGCCACTTTGTTGTATGGGCAAAATATTCTCTTTTAAGAAAGATGCTTTTTCTCTGTCGTTGGGCTCTACCGCCCATTTCCAATGCCTTGCATTGCTCCAATAAGAGGCGTTTTTAAAAGCAGGTACAAGGGTGTCATTTACTTTTTCAATTGCACCACCGCAATGGTCAAAATGAAGATGCGTTAGCAACACATCTGTAATATCATCTTTTGTATAACCATGTTTGGCCAAAGATTTTTCCAAAGTATCATTACCATGAATATAGTAATGACCAAAGAATTTTTCATCCTGTTTATTACCCATGCCGGTATCTACCAATATCAATCTTCCTTCATCTTCAATAAGCAAACAACGCAGTGCCCAGCTACACATATTGTTTTCATCTGCGGGGTTTATTTTATTCCACATGCTCTTTGGCACCACGCCAAACATGGCACCACCATCTAATTTAAAATGCCCTGCGTTTATGCTGTATAATTTCATAATTAAATACTGATTTAAATTTCAACTAATTTATTTGCTTTTTGTTTTACTGCTGTTAGCAATAAAAACACAAAACCCAGTACAAAGAAAACTACCAGCGATAATATAGATTCTCTAATG
>JANPIF010000049.1:0-4739 GCA_031424845.1 Ferruginibacter sp. | reverse complement strand
TGCATTAACCGTAATGGTACCCGTTGCTGTTGCATTGGGTGTACCGCCTGAACTGGTAACAGTATAACTGAAGGTTCCTGTTACTGTAGGTGTACCACTAATGGTGAAAACACCTGCATTGTACACACCGGTTACGCCTGCGGGTAAGCCTGTTACAGTGGCGCCTGTTACACCGCCTGCTGAACTGTACACAATGTTGGTAATGGCTGTATTGATACATACCGTTTGGTTATTAGTACCTGCTGCTGAACTGAGTGTTAAGGCAGGGGCTGTTACTACTGTTATTGTTCCCGTAGCCGTTTGTACACCGCAGCCGCCTGATGTTGTTACTGTATAAGTAAAGGTTCCTGCTGCCGTTGGTGTACCGCTGATAGTAATTGTGCCGTTTGTTCCGCCGCTGTATGTTCCTGTTACGCCTGCAGGTAAACCTGTTACAGTTGCACCTGTTACGCCATTACCTGTAGTGTACGTAATGTTCGTAATGGTATTGTTCACGTTAACCGTTTGGCTAGTTGTCGCAGGGGCAGAGGTTAAGGTTAAAGTAGTAGGGGAATTGACAAGGATAGTTCCTGTGGCTGTTGCTGCAGGTGTACCACCTGTAGTGGTAACTGTATAAGGGAAACTTCCTGCTACAGTTGGTGTACCACTTATGGTAAATACGCCTGCATTATAAACACCGGTTACACCTGCAGGTAAGCCTGTTGCAGTAGCGCCTGTTACTCCGCCGCCTGTTGTGTAAACTATATTTGTTATGGCAGAATTAATGCAAATAGTTTGTGCATTCGTGCCCGCCGCTGAAGTTAAGGTAATGGAAGGTGCGACTGCTCCTTGTAAAATAAGTGTCGTAGTATCAGAAACATTTATTCTAACTGATGACGCATTAAAAAGGCTAGATCTCATACTCACAGTAGCTGCATTAATAATATCGATGTCATCTACAAACCATCCTGTTGGAGTACCGGTTCCCGCTGTATTATCATCAGATCCAAACCTAAAACGGAATTTAATGGATTGGCCTGCAAAAGGAGATAAATTAATAGTTGTTTTTTTAAACGCAGGTACCAATCCTGTAAAAGCAGATCTGTTTGCAAGGTTATTTCCTGCACCTGCACCCAATGCACTATTATAAGGATTAGTAAGCATATTAGTGCCTAAATCAATCCAAGTAGTTCCTCCATTAGTACTAACTTCTACTACGCCTCCGTCCCAATCTTCTTCAGTATTATACCTATGCCAAAAACTTAATTTGGGGTAAGAACTGGCACCTGTAGGCATTACTATTGGAATGGTTAGTTCTAATCTTTTATCCGTAGAAATAATCTGATTGTCTACAAAAAAGGCATTAGGTGCAGAATTAGATTGTAGCGTGGAAACTGTCCATAAAGTTCCACCTGCAGGCACAGTAGTTACCGGAGTAAAAGTGGATGGCATGGTAGCCGGTACAGGTTCAGTAAATAGTGTAACTGGTGCAAAATAAGTACCGGCGTTAACGTTTACTACAAAACTATAATCAACTGTAGTACCTGCTGCCTGGTTTACAGTAAAACTCACTACCCTGTTGGGTGCATCATAAGTGCCACCACTTACATAAGTAACATTTGTAGGAAGCGTATCTCTTAAAGTATATCCAGAAAATCCAGCACATGGGTCAGTGGTTACTCTGTTTATATAAGTAATATTTTGCCCTTCAGGTACAGAAGTTACACCGCCTTGGATTAATACCAACCCAGCGCCACCGTTGGTGAAACTAGGAATTTGATCGGTTACACTAGCTGATGAACCTTGAGAAGCTCCCAAGCCCATACCTCTTCTTCTGAAAGCTTCTAAAATGGTGCATCTGTAAGCTCCATTATAAAGGATCGAATCCGCTCTTAATATAGCATCTCTACCACTTATAAAGCCCGGGCTACAAGGTTGTAACTTCATGCCTTCCGTTACTAACTTTAAAGCAATTGAATTTCCTCCTGCGCCGCTTGCATTAAATAAGTTAGGATTTATAGAACCTACTTGGTTAATGATACCCCAAGTCATATCCCAAAGAGTTGCACACCATATTTCACCTCTAGTATGTTGAGAGGTGGAAATACTTGCGGCGTAGGATCTATTATTTATAGCAAAATTTGTACAATACCTTTGGGTTCTTATTCCTCCTCCTGTTATTGGCTGGTTGGAAGAATATGTTCCAATACCTCTTGGAGAATTAAAACCGGTATTTAAATTAGCTGTTGCCCAATCTTGCGTGTACATCAATGAATAATAATCGCTCCAGCCCTCGCCCATTTGCTCTGCATTTTGTAAACAGCTAGAACCGTTTCCAGTGAGCCTGTTGCTAATACCATGTGCATATTCATGAGATATAATACCATTGTCTACATCTCCATCTCTGTCAGGATTTGCAGCTGTCCAAACAAACATTTGCATTCTACCACTGGTACCATCGGGAGGAGTTGAAAAATTTGCATTATTTGTGCCACTGCCATCCTGTGCATCGGCAAATACAAAATCATTTTGATTGCCTCCACGTCCCATATTATCACCTTGAAAATTTCGTGAAGCTTCATCAAACCCATACTGGTAAGTAAGATCATGAATAATATTATTCCAATAAAATAAATTGACTGTATTAAATTGACGATTTTGAATAGGTGATGATTGTCTTGGATCAACAGTAAAATCTGGTACAAAGTCAAATGTTAACGGATCTAATGGTGTTGTAGATACTACTTGTAATGGAGCTGTTCCGTTATTAGCATTACTATCTTCCTGTGCCCACACATTGTTTCCTCTTGTAAAATCGAAATTTGTAGTACCTATGCTGTGCCAATTTAATGTGGTAGCATTATTTCCAGCACTTGATAAATTCCAGGGATTGGTAACAAGTACCGGCGTACCTCCCGGGTGAATAGGACTTTCAGCAGGATATGGTACAATGCGATATGTTGCACCATTCACAATGGAAGGACTATTTTGAATAGACTGGTTACAAACATTTTTTTCTGAAACATTTAAAAGAGTTGACCAAGGTAAAGTGTTTACTTTTTTATTGGTAACGATAGAATTCTTCTTTTCTTGAAAATGATTTTTGTTATGATTAGGATCATCCCAATTACAATAAACGGTAAGATTATGAAGGCTGATTAAACTCTTGTCGATTGCACTAACATTAACCAACCAATAATCTGAACTTGTTTTTTGAACAATATAAACCTGCCATCCCAGTTTTAATGGTTGCTTAGACTGTTCATCAGAAAACCACATTAATTCCGCAGTAATATTTTCATGAGCTACGCCAAGTTTCCCGAATTCAACCTTACGTCCTTCCTCCGTTGTTTTTAACGCCACCGGAGACTCATTTAATTTAAGGCCTCTATTTGCAATAGCAGCCTTTACAGCTTCTTCTGCAGAGACATTGGGACGTGCATCTTTTTGATTATTTTCAATAGCTTCATTTTCAATAAAATCACCCGCCTCAGACACTGCCTTACCATTCTTAAAAGCAAAGGTTTTTATTTGATTGTAAATAGGTACGCCTTTATCAGTTTGTTGCAAATAAACCATAGTTGTACCGGCAAGCGTACTGTAATAAGTACTTATGATTTTTGAATTTTCAATGTCTTTTTCAGAAAGACGGAGTACCGTTTTATTCGTGTTCACTAAATTAAATGCCTCTAATTTTTCAGCAATATTTGTTTGAGCCTGACAAAGAAATACAGTGCATATAGCCACTAACAACAGTAAACTTTTCTTCATAATTTTATTTTAAAACTGATTATATTTATATAGCATTTTTTGCGTTTGTAAAATACCATTTAAAATCGTATTTATAGAAATATATGAGACTATAATTTTCTCTTTAATAATTTTTATCCAATATAATAACAAAAAAATCTCGACTATAATAGTCGAGATTTTGAATATTTATTTTATTTACATTATTTCTTTAATATTCGAGTAGTGGCAATTGATTTACCATTTGCATCTCGCAAAATGATTGTGTATGTTCCTGCTGCACGACCTGTAAGATCAACAGTCATAACGCTATACCTTCCAAAAACAGTAAATTCTTTTACTATCACTCGTGCTCCTTTTTGGTCATATACATTTATACTACGTTTTTGTACATCTGTAGTATTGCTGTAAAAAGTAACCTGCAACAATCCTGTTGTAGGACTTGGCGCAACCAATAAACTATTTGCAAAAAGAGGATTATTTTCTATAGTTACAATGTTAGAAACTCCTGTACAACCACTTATTGGATCTGTTGCACTTACCTGATAAGTACCAAACTCATCTGTTAATCCATTGGTTTTTGTGAGTGTTGAAGTTGTTACGTTTGGAACTATCACATTGTTTCTTTTCCATTGGTAAATATAACTAGCTGCGGGATTAACTGTTGCTGTTAAACCTACAAATGTGAGTGGATTGTATGAACCATTCGGCAATAAATTTAATGTAACAACAGGATTAGTACCCACCTTAGCTGTTACTGCATTAGAAGTAGCGGAGCTGCAACCTGCAGCAGATACTACTACCCTGTATTTATTGTTGGCCTGCGCAGGGGTTAAACCACTTACGGTATAAGTACTGCTGGTGGCTCCTGCAATGTTTGTGTAAATTAGTCCGCCATCGGTACTTACCTGCCATTGATAACTTAAGTTGGTTCCGGTGGCCGTTACATTAAAGGTTGCCGTAGTGGTACATGAGGTAATGTCTGTTGGTTGTACGGTAATGGCAGGCCC
>JANPIF010000048.1:0-3205 GCA_031424845.1 Ferruginibacter sp. | reverse complement strand
CGCAAATGGTAAAACTTGTAAAAGATATTGCCATTTATGTACCCAATGCATTTACTCCAAATGGTGATGGAACAAACGATTATTTAAAGCCTATTATTTATGGAATTAAAAAACTTAATTATTTTAGGGTGTATAACAGGTGGGGACAAATAATGTATGAAACCCAAACCAATAAACAGGGATGGGATGGTAATTATAAAAATTTAAAACAAGAGACTCAAACGGTTGTTTGGATGTTAGAAGTGCTGGGTGCCGATGGAAAATCTTATTTAAAACAAGGCACAACAATATTAATTAGATAATATTTTACGCTTTAATTTTTAAATGTATCTTCTCTCTTTTAATGGTAGATATATAAATAATACAACCATTTATATTACTTACATACAATTATACAAGAGTATAGACCGTAATGCAGAATTGTAATTTTCTTGAATTCTATTAAACTAAGTGGGAAATCAGAAAATTAAAAACTATAACTATTCCGTTTTTGATGCCACAAATTAAAAAGATCAAACACTTTTCAAAAAAATGAGTAGTGTTTGATCATTATTATATATTAATTGCAATTACTTTTTTCCAAATAAACCCGATAATGTATCCATAATACCGCCGCCACCACTTTGCTGTTGGTCGCTTTCGTTATTATTATTACCACTAAATGCAGCAGTAAGATCTGCAAGATTAACTTTACCATCATTGTTTTTATCTAACCCATTTCCTCCGAATTTAGATACCAAACTACCTACATCCATGCCACTTGTTTTATTACCACTTAGGCTGTTAAAGATACCCTGAACATCAAAACTATTGTCATTACTATCGTTTGTTTTACTTACCAGTTTACTCATTACCATTGGGATTAACATACTCGCAATTCCCCCAGCCTTATCGCCACCAATACCAAACTTACTCATTAATGTACTCACCAAATTTGAAGATACATTTTGTGTAACAGGATGATTGCTTACATCAGCGTTTGTATTTTGACGATTAAATAAATTTAAAACATTTGCAGCTCCACCACCACTCATCATTCCTTTTAGTGTGTCCATTATGGAGCCGGATGCTGCATTCATTACTTCTTCGTTTTGCTCATTGGGTACAGCAGGATTATTAATAATGGCTTCGCCTGAGTTTTGCTTTACAAGATTCATTAATTGTTCAAACATTTTATTGGCTTTTATGATTAAGTACTAAATGTATAGATTAATTTTAATGTGTAGCCGTTTTATTTATATTAAAATATTACATTGATTTAAAAACAACTATCAGTTACCTGCATTTTTAAAAATGAGTAAACTATCATCAGGTAAATATAGATACAACATGTTATCCTTAAAATAATAACTCACAATTTTTCCGCTAATTTGCTCAGCAATAATTTTTTCGATTGTTTTTTTGTTACATCCCATTTTCGTACTTAACAATGGAGAGAATTGTATGCGTTTACCCTGCACTTCTATTTTTCCACCTATGTTATTGCATCCATCATTACCACTTAATTTATCTTCTGATAAATTAAACTCAAGAATGGGAACCTTGTTGTATTCTCCAGGATTAATAGAGTTATTCCCAATTTTTTCTAATTTCCATTTCTTGTTTAAATTTTCATCAGCCAAAAACTTACCACAACCTTTGTATAAAATATTGTTGAAACTGATTGTAGTTTCTTTTTTAAAAACTTCTCTTATTGTAGTTACTGTACATATCTTTTCCAGAATATTGATAACAACATCTCCTGCTTTTAAGTTAACAGTGTAAACAGTTTTTTCTGGTAAAAACTCTTTTTTAAGTTGATTGTAAGCAAATTTCAATGAAAGTCCATCTTCAGCATTAAACCTAACTGTATCATCGTAATTTATGGTGAGTGTCCAGTTTGTGGGTTGGTTCCCTTCTGCAAAAAAATCAATACCGTTTTGAAGCATTGTTTTTGATTGTTGTACATTGGTTGGTGAGGGCACAACGTTATTATTATTTTTCGGGGTATTAGCATTTTTTGTATTACTACACCCTATTGCCAAAACGGATAAAATAATTCCTATAAAAATATTTTTCATAAAAGTAAAATTGCCTGTAAATATTGAACTGTTCCTGTTAATTTTTCGACTCGCTTTAGCAAAATCACATAAATATATTTCTGATTTTATTTCACTAAAAAATCAATCCACTATTTTTACATCTTCATAAAATAAATCTAATGAAATATCTTCTTACAGCAGTTACAATATTTGTTTTAGGTTGCCACAGCAGCAAACAAAGTACAACAACTAGTAATTCTATTCCTGCGCCACCTAATGTTCCTACTGTTACCTCCTCCATTTCAACATTACCACAAAATGTAAGTTTAAACGGCAAGCTTTTTTCATCTGTTTTTCAACAAAGAGCAGCAGAGTACAGAGCATTGTGCCTGCAAGGATACAATATTGCCCGTATGCGTATTGATGGTTATGTAGCACAATCCGCCAAACCAAAAGTTATTATTACTGATATAGATGAAACTATTTTAGACAACAGTCCTTATGCTGTGCATCAAGCATATGTAGGTTCGGAATATACATCTCCTACTTGGTACGAATGGACTGAAAAATCTGCTGCAGATACAATGCCCGGTGCTGCATCCTTTTTAAAGTATGTTGCCTCTAAAAACATCCAGATTTTTTACATTACCAATCGGGAGGATAGAGAACGAGCAGCTACTTTAAAAAACTTACAACGGTTCGGCTTGCCCAATGCAGATGAAATACATTTATACACTAAATTAAATACCTCCAGCAAAGAAATAAGAAGACAACAGGTAATGGACCGTTACGAGGTTGTGTTATTAATGGGTGATAACCTGGCAGATTTACATATGCTTTTTGATAAAAAAAATGAAAGTGAAAGAAAAAATAATACCGATTTATTAGCAGGCGAATTTGGTAAAAAACTTATTGTATTTCCAAATGTAAACTATGGCGACTGGGAAAGCAGCATGTATAAATTTAATTACAACCTTACACAAGCCCAAAAAGATTCAGTTATTAAAAGTGTTTTGAGAAATTATTAGAACAGCTGCCGTAGCCTTGGCAATTGGTAATTTGCAAAAATGCCGCAAGTATTTAGCTTGCGGCATTTTTATTATTTGAACTTTGAACTTTGAACCCATTCACTAAATCGCTCTATTCACATCAAAATTTTCTAACTCTTTACTTACTGCATTTAA
>JANPIF010000047.1:0-11424 GCA_031424845.1 Ferruginibacter sp. | reverse complement strand
GAAAGAGCACCAAACCTTGTTATAAATGCAGTAGGATTAACCTTGGGTGTAGCGGTTGCCATGTATTTATTGTATAGTTTTAAAATAATAAAAGCTACAGAAAGATTTAAATCAATCATCATCACCGCAACAGTAGGTATTGGTATTTTTTACCTTGTCGTAATGGTTCTGCGCATGTTTGGTTTTGATAACATGCCTTTCTTACACGAAGGAAGTACTTTCGGAATAATATTTTCTTTGGTGGTAACTGGTGTAGCTGCACTTAACCTTATTTTAGATTTTGATATGATAGAAAAAGGCAGTGAAATGGGTGCCCCAAAATACATGGAATGGTATGGCGCATTTGGCCTAATGGTTACCATTGTTTGGTTGTATTTGGAAATATTAAGACTGTTATCTAAAGTGAGTAAGAAATAAAAGATTTGTTTCTCTTAAAACGCCCCAGCTTTGAAATAAGTTGGGGCGTTTTTTTTCATTCATATAATATAAATATTCGAATTAAACTACCCTAAAGAAATTTCCCATCCCACAATCCTATTAACAAAAAATTATTTTGCCCACACAAAACCTCTTTGTAAATTGTATCATAATTCACCAAAGAAAAAGGAGGTATAAATGTCTAGTAATAAATCATGTATGCCTTCGGTTAATATGTAATTACCGAAGAGCATCTAAAAACATTGATTTTAGGTTGTAATGACCACTGCCGTCAGATTTTTTTCTGACGGCTTTTTCATGTTTAAAACTATTTTAGTTAAATCCTAAAGTGTATGATTTTCATTGCAGCTTAACTTCTATTTTGTTGTAAATTTGCCACTTAATACTTAACATGTCAGATACACTTACTGCAGATAAACCGGTACTTACCGCTAAAGATTTTGCTACAGACCAGGAAGTACGTTGGTGCCCGGGTTGCGGCGATTACTCCATATTGGCACAGGTGCAAAAAGTAATGCCTACACTCGGCATACCCAAAGAAAATATTGTTATTGTAAGCGGCATTGGTTGCAGCAGCCGCTTCCCCTATTACATGAATACCTATGGCATGCACAGTATACACGGGCGTGCAACTGCAGTGGCAAGCGGGTTAAAGGCTGCAAGACCAGAGCTAAGCGTTTGGATCGTAACGGGCGATGGCGATGCACTCAGCATAGGCGGTAACCATACCATTCATTTACTACGTAGAAATTTTGATGTAAATATTTTACTCTTTAACAACCAAATCTACGGGCTCACAAAAGGACAATACTCACCTACATCCGAAGAAAAAAAGGTTACGAAAAGTACGCCTATGGGTAGTATAGATCATCCTTTTAATCCGCTGGCTTTAGCAATGGGTGCAGATGCTAGTTTTATAGCCCGGAGTATGGATAGAGATCCTAAACATTTACAGGCCATGTTGCTTCGCTCTGCAGCACACAAGGGTTCTTCCTTTTTAGAAATATACCAAAACTGTAATATTTTTAATGATGGTGCTTTTGAAATTTTTACCGAAAAAAGCAGCAAACCTGAAGAAGCATTGTTTTTAGAACAAGGTAAACCGCTTGTTTTTGGTGCCACTCAAAATAAAGGTATAAAGCTGAATGGTTTTAAACCTGTAATTGTAAACCTAGAAGAAGGTGCAAGCCATGATGATTTGTGGATACACGATGAAAGAGATTTTTACAAAGCGCAAATATTAATTCGCATGTTTGATGATCCAACTTTACAAGGGCATTTACCAAGACCTTTCGGCGTATTTTTTGAAACTGATCGTGCCTGTTATGAAGATATTATGAGTATGCAATTGGATGAAGCATTTGCAAAAAATGGTCCTGGCGATTTAGATAAATTATTAAGAGGAAGAGAAACCTGGACGATTGAAGGGAAATAATTTTATTGTACAAAAATTTATTGGCTGTATATCTTAAATATTTTAACTAAAAAAGCAACATCCTTTGATGTTGCTTTTTTAGTGTGTTTGAGTTTTTTTTATGTAACTACAGTTTTACAAATGTGGATGTGCAAACCTGGCCACCATACAATAATCTAAAGCTGTAAATACCTGCAGGTAGTCCGCCTACATAAATACTCATGGTATTATTTCCAACAAAGCCCTGTTGTTGTTTTTGCGCTACCAGCATATTGGTACTGTTATAAATGTACCCATTCAATACCATTGGCGCAGCCAATGTTACCATTGCATTTGCATTGGTAGAAGTAGGGTTTGGATACACCTGCAAAGTACAGTTACTGGTAAAAGGCATTTGCTGCGCTATATGAATAATTTTACAAAATTCTTTTACACAACCACTCGCAAAAGTTACTTTTAAACAAACCCTGTAACTGCCGGAATCTAAAAATACATATGTAGGATTAGCGCTGTTAATAGTAGCTATGCCCGATGTAGCGGTTGTGGGTAATTTTGCTATGGTCCATAACTGGTTTGTGATAGCGGTGTTTGAATTTGCTACAAACCTGATTCTGTTTGGTACAAGTGAATCTATTACTTCGGTAAAGCCCAGTGTAATGGTATTGCAGTTAGTAGTAGATGATACATATACCGTTTTACAGGTAGTGGTAGCGCAGCCATTATTTCTAAATGCAGTTAGACAAACTGTGTAATAACCAATATTTGCAAACTGGTGCGTAACATTTGCATTCTGTGATCCTGTGCCATCGCCAAACGTCCAGGTATATTGTACGGTATTATCAATAACATTCGGTGAAAAACTTACTATGTTATTATTGGTAGCAGATCTTACAAAACTGTATTGAGATAATTGAGTACATGTAGGCGGAGTAGGAGGGTTTGCCGTAACTGTTATTGAATCGCACTTGGTACTTACACATCCACTGTTATATTGTACACGCAAGCAAACATAATATCTACCTGGTTGTAAGTACTCATGTACTGCATTCCATGAAGTGGCAGTTGAGCCATCCCCAAAAAACCATATGGCACTACTTCCGGCAGTAGGAACGATAGTGGTGTTAGTGAAATATATTTTCTTTTTGTTTATAGAATCTGCAACTGAGGTAAAGCTGGCATGTACATTACAATGTGATGGTACAACAATGGTGCGGCAAACTTCAGCTATACAATTTGTAAGAGCGCCGTTAGATGTTCTTTTTATTATGCGCAAACAAACAGTGTATGTACCGGGTTGCGCATAAATATGTACAGGATTTATCTGATTTGATGATGTACCATCCCCAAAGGTCCAGCGAATAGAATCATTTGCATTAATAGGTGCAGATGTATTGGTAAAATGATAAGTATTATTGGCAACTGTTGGCATACTATCCCTATACCATGTAAAGTTTGCAGCCAATGTACACGTTACTCCTATCGTAATAGTTTTACAATATTGTCTAATGCAAGGCGTAGTACCTGCAACCGTATTTTTCTTAATAACTAAACATACTGTATATGTACCGGGGTTGCTGTAAGTGTGAGTAGGATTTGAATTGTATGATATTGCACCATCCCCAAATATCCATTTAATAGAATCACCTGAAGCGTAGCCAACACTTTGATTGGTAAACTGTACAGAATTTGCAGTTATAACATTCGTAAAATAAACCTGAAGGTTGCATGGGTTTGTTAAAGTGGGCACAATAACTTGGCGGCAAGTTTCGCTAACACAATTTGTAAGCACCCCACCCGGCAATCTTTTAATTACACGTAAACAAACATTGTAAGTACCAGGTTGTGCATAAGCATGGTTAGGATTTACTTGGCTCGATGATGTACCGTCGCCAAATGTCCACCGAATAGAATCTGTAGTACTTAGCGGTATAGTTGTGTTGGTAAAATGATAGCTGTTAGGAATTGTTAATAGACTATCTCTGTAAAATGTAAAGTTGGCTACTAGGTTACATGCTGCTGTAATGGTTATGGTTTTACAAAAAACACTAATGCATGGTGGCGTACCCACAATGCTGTTGTGCTTTTTTATCCGTAAACAAGCCGTGTAAGTTCCCGGGGTTGTGTAAATATGAGCCGGGTTTAATAAGTTAGAAGATGTACCATCTCCAAATGTCCAGGTTATAGAATCTGATGGAGATAAACCTACAGATTGATTGGTAAATTGTATGGTAGTTGGAGCAGTGCCACTAACTGTGTTTGTGGTAAAATATGCCTGTAGATTACAGTTTTGTGTTATCGAATCTAAATGGCAGGTTTCACTAACACAAGGTGCTGAGGTTGATCCGTTGTTTGCTTTTTTTACTCGTAAACAAACATTGTAAACGCCATAATTGGCAAATGTGTGAATGGGGTTTACGGCGTATGAAACCGTACCATCACCAAAATTCCATCGTATAGAATCCCCCGGAGAAAAATTTGCAGACGTATTGAAGTATTGTTTTGTTAAAGGATTACTTGCTGTAGAGGCTGAGTAAAACGAAGCATTTAAATTACAAACTGTTTGGCCAATTGTAATTATTTGCATGGCTGAATCTGTACAAATGGTAACATTGTTAGGGTTATGCCGTACTAAATAATGCTTAACTGTAAATACACCATTTGTTAAGTACTGGTGAGTAGGAGAAATAGCTGCGGATGGGGTTGAAAAGTCTCCAAAAATCCAATAATGTTGCACGAGCGGCGAATCATTGGTTAAAGGAATAAATTTTACCGTTGTGGCATTCAGAAACTGAGTGTTAAATGCAGGGCTACAACTTAATTGAGCCTTGGACTGCAAAGAAAAAATAATAAAAAAAATAGCGAGCAGTGTAAATATTTTTTTCATACGAAAGTTGTTTAGCGTTGGTTAAAGGCGTATTTATATGATACGTTTACTTTCAGTAATGTTGCTTAAACGAAAAAATATATTAATTATTTTCTCTAACTGAAGTTAAAAATTTTTCAATTGCTCTTCTGCCTATTCTACCACTACCGCTAAAACTGTTTATCTGTACAGAAAATAAAAGCAGTTTGTTTTTTTTACTTATTAAATATCCGCTGATAGATACATTGTTACTCATACTACCAGTTTTTGCATAAATAAATCCAGCATCTTTTGTATAATAGCCGGTAAGTGTTCCCTGTCCACCGGTGGTTAATATTCTTTTCATTCTGTCCAGTCCAAATTCATTTTTCAACTTGTCTAAAATATAAATAAAATCTTTTGGCGAAAATAAATTGTACCTGCTAAGGCCACTACCATCTACCCAGCGTGGTTTTGTTGGTAAGTCTTTTAATTCGGTTGCAAGCAATGTATCTATAATAGCTTGTTCACTCATGTAGCCAAGTTTTTCATTGCTTGCCATCAACAAAGTTTGCTCTGCAAAAAAATTATCGCTGTAGTACATCATTGGTTTAAAAAGAGAATCCGCAGGGCGGGAATAAATCTTTTTTACATTCATGGTGGATGTATCGTTTGGTACAATTTCTACATTTTTTTGAAGTGTATCTGATAATAATTTTGCTGTAAGATTTAGCGATGTAATAAAAGGAGTGATCACTGTTTCGTTGGAGGTATTATCCAGCAGTACATTAAATTTATTAATGAAAAAATCTCTTTCAACATTGGTTGATGTATTCTTTTCCTGATCATTTTTACTAACAATAAAAGCGCTTAAATTTTCAGGAATACTTTCCACCGAATTTTTTTTGCAAATAAAAGTGATGCAGTTTCCGTACACGGGGAACGGAGAACGCTCTGCCATATAATAATCAGGATAGTCGTTCCAAGCCCAGCCATTGCCGTAAGCTTTGGGTTTAAAATCGATGTTCTTTATTTTTATATTGGCATCGATATTTTTTAAGAAATCAATTACTGGCTGTCTTTTAAAATCCATGTGTAATAGAGTAGGGTCGCCTGTAGGTATTATGATAATTTCATTATTATTTTTTACATAACGAACGCCAACTATACTATCGCCCAAGTATTTCATACCGGCATACAATGAAAACAATTTTACATTACTGCTAGGTATAAAATTTTTTTCTGCATTATAATTATATAAATATTTACCGCTCGCAGGTTCATAAATGCTTACACCTACATGGCCTGTTGCAATGGCGCTGTCATTTAAAAAAGTATTTATTTGCTGTTGGGTTATTTGAGCTGTAACCTTGCAGGAACAAAAAGTAAGGCAATAGACACACAGTAAAAAAAGCCAATTAATTATTTTCATATTTATTTTTATTGGTATAAATCTCTCAAATCTTTTTGACAAATATTTTTTTTATTCTTACAAATATAAATGCACCTGCTGCATTAATGGCTTGAATTTTGGAACAACAAGACAAACGATTGTACATGACTGCCTACCACCAATATAAAGTTTGTATAGATGCCTGCCTTCGCTGCGCAGCTATTTGTAACCATTGTGCATCTGCTTGTGCGCATAGTGAAGATGCTGCTATGAAAGCAAATTGTGTTCAGCTAAATATGGAGTGCGCTGCATTATGTTATGCAGCAGCAGAATTGATGAGCTTTGGTAGCGAACGCATAAAAGAGATTTGTAAACTTTGTGCCGCTGCATGCGATGCATGTGCAGAAGAATGCAACAAACATACTGATCAACATTGTAGAGAAACAGCGGAATGCTGCAGCAAATGCGCAGATGAATGTGAGGTGGTATAGGTTAGTTGAATGGTTGATTTAGCTTTTGTTTAAACCAATAATTTAAAAATAGAACTTAATCTTTTTTTTAAATATTATTCGTGAAAATTCGTGCATTCTTGGCAACAAAAACCTACACTTCCTTTAATATCTCCCCCACCAAATTAAATTCAAACCCCTTACCCATTAAATAATTTTGCAACTTACTTTTTTTCGTAAAAATATTTTTCTCACTTTTTAAAGTACCTAATTTATCTGCGGCCAGTTTTTGCAATGTTTTCCAATAATCTTCTTCATCAATTTGTGCCAGGGCTTTTTTAATGGAGTAATCACTTACCTGTCGCATTTTTAACTCATATTTTATTTTTGTTTTGCCCCATTGTTTTATTCTAATTTTTCCGCCGGCAAAAGCAAAGGCAAAACGTTCTTCATTCAAATAATTTTCTTCAATAAGCTGGCTCATCAGCATTTCCACTTCATTTTTATACAGCCCAAAACCATACAGTTTTTTTTTCACCTCGGTATGGCTACGCTCTTGGTATGCACAAAAGTGTTTTATCTTTTGAAAAGCCTTTTCAGTCCCTATATTTTTTGTTTCAAAAGCCATTATTCGGCAAAATTGTGAATTTTTCGGTGGGTAAATGGTAAATATATTATCTTGGCAGCAATACGCCATTCTTTTATCTTTGGCAATCTTAAAAAAGTTATATGAAGTTTATCGTTTCTTCTTCAGCCCTGCTGAAACAATTGCAACAAATAAGTGGTGTTATTAATGCCAATACTGTACTACCAATACTCGAAGATTTTTTGTTTGAAATAGAAACAAACAAATTAACCGTAACTGCTACTGATTTGGAAACGGTAATGAAAGTGCATTTAGATATCGAGGCTAAGGAAAGTGGCCGTGTTTGTATCCCTGCAAAAATTTTGTTGGATTCCCTAAAAAACATTTCTGAGCAACCGCTCACCTTTAATATTGATAAAAACTTTGCGGTAGAACTTACCAGCGATAACGGAAAGTATAAAGTAATGGGCGAAAACCCCGATAATTTTCCCAAAGAACCTGCAGCCGATGATGCCAACAGTTTTACCATGACCTCGACTGGTTTGGTAACTGCCATTAACAAAACCATTTTTGCAGTAAGCAACGATGATCTTCGCCCTGCCATGACAGGAGTGTTTTTTGAACTCGATAAAACCGGAATTAGCTTTGTAGCTACCGATGCACACCGCTTGGTAAAATATACCCGTACAGATGTGAGCTGCCCACAAAAAGATACATTCATCGTTCCTAAAAAACCTTTGAATCTTTTAAAATCTGCCTTGCCCGATAATGAAGATGAACTAACCATTTCATATAACAGCAATCATTTGTTTGTAAAACATGGCGGAACTGAATTGGTTTGCCGATTAATTGATGCCCGTTTTCCGGATTATAAAGTGGTAATACCGGTAGATAATCCTTATAAAATGAATGTAAGCCGTGGCGATTTTCAAAGCGCACTTCGCCGTGTGAGTGTATTTAGTAACAAGAGTACAAACCAAGTGGCACTTACCATAAGTGGCAACGAATTGCAACTTGCAAGTCAAGATGTAGATTTTAGTTTTGAAGGCAACGAGCGCATGGCTTGTACTTACGATGGCGAAGATTTGCAAATAGCTTTCAATGCAAAATTTTTAATAGAAATGCTAAACGGTGCAGATACATCTGAAGTAAATATGGAGCTAAGCACCGCTACAAAAGCCGGCATTATAAAGCCAAGTGAGCAGGAGCCCAACGAAGAATTATTAATGTTGGTAATGCCTTTGATGTTAAATAATTAATTTGAATTTTATTTTTAAAAATCCGCAGTTTTTCTCTGCGGATTTTTTTTATGCTTTAAATAATTTTGGGCTTTGTGCTAAAGATCTTTTTGCAGCAATACTTCGGTCTCGTTCGCTGTACCGTACACTTGTATATGCATATGCGCCTGCCGGCCCATGCATACACAAGCGTACATCGCTCATTCCACCGCAGCCTTTCGACAGATTATCTTTTTTCAACTTTTATAGAAGCAAAGATTTAAGCATTTAAAAATCATTATTAAATTACCGGTTACCGTTTGTAAAAATCTCATGGTATTAATCACTACATTTAACAGACCTTGCATTTCTAAATTTTAAAATATGTTTTTAATCATACTCGGAATCATTCTCATCATTGCATCTGCAGCCTTTTTATCCAGAAACGAACAGTTTGCAAAATTTAAAACCACCGGTAAAATATTTGGATTGTTGTTTATAATTCTCGGCATCATTACTTCCTGTTTTGTGCAAATAAACGCTGGCAACATCGGCGTAAAATCACTTTTTGGAAATATAAAAAATGAGATTCTAGGCAGCGGGTTGCACTTTGTAAACCCATTGTACAACATAGAAGAACTTGATGTAAAAACGCAAAATTACACCATGAGTGGTGTGAATGATGAAGGGCAAAAACAGGGTGATGATGCTATAAAAGTTTTAACCAGTGATGGTTTAGAAGTTACTAAAGATCTAACTGTATTGTACAGAATAGTTTCTGCAGATGCGCCAAAATTATTGAGAGAAACAGGTAATGATTACCGTGATAAAATTGTACGCCCCATTACACGTACAAAAATTAGAGACAATGCCGTTTACTACCAGGCGGTAGATTTATTTGGTTCAAAAAGAGATGAGTTTCAGCAAAGGATTTATAAAACCATTGAAGCAGATTTTAAAAATCGTGGGCTTATGCTTGAACAATTATTGGTAAGAAATATCACCTTGCCAAACTCAGTAAAAGCATCTATAGAATCTAAAATAAATGCAGAACAGGATGCTAAAAAAATGGAGTTTGTTTTATTAAAAGAAAAGCAGGAAGCTGAAAGAAAAAGAGTGGAAGCCCAAGGTATTGCAGATTACCAGCGGATTATAAATACCGGTCTTACAGACCAGCAGTTGCAGTATGAGCAAATAAAAGCCATGAAAGAATTGGCACTTAGTACCAACTCAAAAGTAATTGTAATGGGTAAGGGTGGTGCACCAATGATAATAGATGCTAAATAAAAAATACATTTACTAATGCAAACAACTGTACTAAAAACATTTGATAATTATTTTTCCGCCAATATTATACTGGCTCGCATGCAGGATGCTGGTATAAATTGTTTTTTAAAAGATGAATTTAGTGCTACAGTAAATCCTGTTTTAAACAATGCCATCGGTGGCATAAAATTAATGGTGTTTGAAAAAGATGCAGAAGAAGCCTTGGAAATACTTACACACTTTGAAGAAGAATATTTAAAAACTTTGCCTTGCCCACAATGCGGAGAAACAGATATTGTATTACTTACTGAAATTATAAAAGCTAATCCCATAGAAAATTTTTTTTCATGGCTTTTTCGAAGCAGCAATATAAAAGCGGAACATGTTTACAGATGCAGCAATTGTGGATGGGAAAGTAAAACCTTGCCACAAACTGTATTGGTAGATTAGGCTTTCATTGTAATGCATTTATGATTATCTTTTTAAGAGACTCACTTACTTTTGCAATATGAAAATCATAGCAATGATACCGGCACGTTATGCTGCCACAAGATTTCCATTCAAATTAATGCAGACGCTCGGTAGCAAAACGGTTATTAGGCATACGTATGATAATACAGTAGCTACAGGTTTGTTTGATGATGTATTTGTGGTAACCGACCACAAAATAATTTATGATGAAATAACAGCTAACGGAGGGAAAGCAATTATGAGTAAGCGAGCCCATGAAAGTGGCAGTGACCGCATTGCAGAAGCTATTGCAGATATGGATGTGGATATTGTATTAAATGTACAGGGCGATGAACCATTTGTAAATGCACACATGCTTCAAAAATTACTGGATGTTTTTAAAGATGATGAACAAAAGAAAATTAAAGTTGCATCGCCTGTAAAAAAAATATTAAATCCTATACATGCAGCAAACCCAAATATTGTAAAAGTAGTAGTAGACAATCACATGAATAGTTTACTTTTTAGCAGAAGTGTTATTCCTTTTTACAGAGATGAAACTATCATTCCATTTTACTACGAACATGTAGGTGTTTATGCATTTAGAAAAGAAGCATTGCTGTTGTTCACTGTGTGGGAAATGACTCCTCTGGAAAAAGCAGAAAAAATTGAGTGCCTAAGATATCTGGAACATGGCATACAACTTCGCATGATAGAAACAGAAGATGCAGGAGTAAAAATTGATATGCCAGAAGACCTTGCAAAAGCAGAAGCCTATTTAAAAAACATGCTTTAATATTTTTAAATAGGCTTCATTATTAAAATAAAATTATTGTTAGATTTTTCTTGCCAACACTTTTTCTGCGGCAGCTACAATATGGTCCGTATCTAAACCGTATTTTACTAGTAGATCTTCCGGTTTTCCGCTTTCTCCAAAAGTATCATTTGTACCAATATATTCCATTGGTATAGGACAATCCTTTGCAGCCACTTGTGCTATGCTGTCACCCAAACCACCGATAATATTATGCTCTTCTGCAGTTACTGCGCACTTTGTTTTTTTAATAGATGCCAGTATTGCTTCTGTATCTAAGGGCTTAATAGTATGTATGTTTATCAAATCAACACTTATACCTTTTGCTTCTAAAATTTTTGCCGCTTCTACTGCTTTCCATACCATATGCCCACATGCAAAAATGGAAATATCTTTCCCTTCATTTAAAATTTGTGCTTTGCCTATTTTAAAATCTTCTTCTTTAGTAAAAATAGGCCACACCGGTCTGCCAAAACGAAGATAAACTGGCCCTTCATAATTAGCTATCGCTTTGGTAGCAGCTTTTGTTTGGTTGTAATCGCAAGGCACAATAAC